>NZ_JBGVOG010000062.1:0-15843 GCF_045126245.1 Methanobrevibacter sp.
GCTTAATTCAGCCCCAATTTCAAAAGCCTTTTCAATGTCTTTGGGATACTGAAGAACAAGCTGCTTTTCTTTGGCCTCCTGAGAAAATCCGCCCATATTATATTTAGAGTAATCATGTACCTGAAGGGTATCACAGACAGGATATGAAACGACTTCACCATTAAGATAAGAGAATAAAAATTCGACACTTGATAAGCTATCCTTCATTGACTGTTCGTAAAACTCCCTCGGCGCATTCATAGTATAGAAAATCCCTACATTGACCTTACCACGGAAGTAACTGGACCCGTCATCATAAGACATGATGCAGAATATCAGCCTCTCAATCAATGCCCGAAATTCACTGGTCGGCTCCCCGAAATAGATTGGCGAACCGATTAACAATGTATCCGCTTCAAAAATCTTTTCAATCACTTCAGACAAATCATCTCTCCAGTAACATTTTCCTTTGGTTTTATCCTTCTGCTTGCAGATAAGACAGCTTCTGCATCCTTTAAAAACCAGATCAGATAAATTGAAAAATTCTGTTTCGGCACCTACAGACTCGGCACCCTTTTGAGCGGCCTGCATAACCTCTGCAGTATTCCACTTTTTCCTTGGACTTGCATTAATCACAACTGTTTTCATCAAAACCCTCACGATATCTAATATCTATTATATTTTAATATTATTTAAAAATAGGCACTTCTCATGTAAAAAAATATATTACATTTCGCAGAAAATTATAATATATAAAAGAAGGAGTAATGAAATGATTGAAAGACTAAAAAAAATAAGCTTAGGCAACTGGATGTTAATCGGAATGATTCTTGGTTTCCTTGTTGGCATATTCCTAAACTTTTATGTTACAAATCCATTCATCAAAGACATCCTCCTAGTAAACAACATATTCTATTTAGGGGGAAATGGATTTATTAAACTAATGAAGATGTTAGTTGTGCCTCTTGTTTTCTTTTCAATAGTTGTTGGAGTGGCATCCATTTCAGACATTAGAAAAATCGGATCTATTGGAGGGCGAACAATAGGAATATACCTGGTTACAACAGCACTGGCCGTTACTATTGCCCTTATAATAGCAACCATAATTCAACCGGGTACAGGATTGAATATGACTAGCGTTGCACAGGCCAACGTTACATCAAACATGACAGTGACTGACACAGTTTTAAATATGATTCCAGACAATCCTTTTAACTCCCTTGCTACAGGGGACATGCTGCCTGTCATCATATTTGGAGTATTGGTTGGTGTAATATTAGCAACCTTAAAAGATGAAACAAATGTTGTTAATGAATTTTTCAATCAAGGAAACACAGTCATGATGGAAATGACCCGTATTGTGATGAAATTTGCGCCAATCGGAATTTTCTGTTTGATGGCAAAAACTTTTGCATCATTGGGCTTTGCAGGTCTAATACCATTGGCCAAATATATTGGCTGCGTTCTTCTAGGCCTTGCAATCCAGGCATTTATCGTATATCCATCACTACTTGTGATTTTAACAAGATTAAATCCGATTAAGTTCTTTAAAAAGTTCATTTCAGTAATGTTTTTTGCATTTTCATCATCAACATCAAATGCAACAATTCCTCTGAACCTGGAAAAACTTTCTGAACTTGGTGTTTCACGTGAAATCTCTTCATTCACAATTCCGTTAGGTGCTACCATCAACATGGACGGAACAGCAATAATGCAGGGCTGTGCAGTCATGTTTGCTGCTCAGGCATATGGTATGGATTTAGGATTGGTCGCCCTCATTACAGTAATATTCACTGCAGTAATGGCTTCAATCGGAACAGCTGGCGTGCCATCAGTAGGATTGATTACATTAAATATGGTATTCAATTCCGTTGGTCTGCCGGTAGATGCAATAGGCATCATCATGGGAATAGACCATCTTTTAGACATGTTCAGAACTGCGGTTAACGTAACCGGTGATGCAATTTGTACCATCATCGTATCATTTAAAAACAAAGCCATAGACCTGGACATGTTTAATGGTATAAAGCAGCCTACAGAAACATGGGATGACATAACTGAATTTTAACATCCCACTTTTTATTTTTTTTTTAATTTAAAAATAGATTAAGTGTGCAAAAACACACTTGAATTAAATATACTTAATTTTTAGCTTCAATAACTGTTTTTCCATTCATGTAAGGAACCAACACTTCAGGCACTTTAATGCTGCCGTCTTCCTGTTGGTAATTCTCTAAAATACAGCAGATTGTTCTTTCAGTTGCAATGGCTGTACTGTTTAGAGTGTGGAGGATTTGAGCATCTCCGGAACCTGCCCTTCCGACACGGGTTTTTGTCTTACGGGCCTGGTAATCCTTACAGTTGGTACATGAAACCAATTCTCTGAAAGCCTTGGAACCCGGGAACCATGCTTCAAGGTCATATTTGATTGCCGCATTGTCATTTAATGCAGATGACACGATAGCTATTATCTGATATGGAAGACCTAATTTTTGATAGATCCTCTCGGTAACTTCCATCAGGTGGTCATGTTGCTTTCTTGAGTCTTCAGGGGTTGAGTAGATAAATTGTTCGATTTTTTCAAATTGGTGGACTCTGAATATTCCAAGGGTATCCTTACCGTGAGAACCTGCTTCTTTTCTAAAGCATGTTGAAAGTGCGCAGTATCTTAAAGGAAGCTCATCAGGTGCAATGATTTCATTTCTGTGAAGTGCAGCCAGGGTCTGCTCAGCAGTTGCAATAAGATACATGTCCTCATTTTCAACCTTGTATAATGTTTCATAAAACTCGCCAAGTTCAGATGTTTCGGCTGCAACTTCCCCTTTCACGAAAAATGGGGTTTGCATCGGAATGTAGCCTTCGCCCTCAAGTTCATCCAAAGCGAATTGAATCAGCGCAAGGTTCAAGTGGAGTATATCCCTTTTCAGGTAGTAAAAACGAGCCCCGGCAATGCTTGCTGCGGTTTCAAGGTCTGCCCCATCAATCTTTTTAATCAAATCGACGTGATTTAAAAGCTCGAAATCATGTTCCGGTATCTCACCGTAGGTTCTGACAACCACATTGTCATCTTCAGTGTCTGATATCGGCACGTCCTCATCAATGATGTTTCCGACCTTGTATCTGAAGTCATCCCTGAGCTTCAGGTAATAGTCATTGTTTCCGCTTAATTCTTTAATCTCATTAGCTACTTCTTTAGACCTTTTGATTACTTCATCTAAATTGCCTTCTTCTTTAGCTTTTTTAAATGATTTGGATAATTTGTTTTTTTCAGATCTAAGCGCATTTAATTTTTTTTCACCTTCTCTCCATAAGGTGTCGTATTCAATTACCTTTTCAACGTTTTCAGTATCTCTGAATCTTTTCTTTTCAGAGTCAATAATTATTTCCGGATTTTCTCTGAATAATTTTATATCTAACAATTTTTGTCCCCTAAAATATTTATACAATTTATAATTATTGTTTTCTTATTTTTTAAAGTTATTCATTGAAATATTTCTAAGAAAAATTGAATTGAAAATTTAAAAATGATTTTGAATAGTAAAATTGATATTAAAGCATTACATTGCTTTATTTTTAAAGAAAAACCGTATATATTATGTTTATTAAAAGATTAACTATGTATACATGATTTAAATCTGCAGATTTTAAGAATAGGAGATTTAAAAATGAAGAATCTGGAAGACAAGTTTTTCAAGTATTATTGGGAAAAACTTCCAAAGGAACTCCATTACTATATTGGAGAGCCTGGAAACTACAAGAAAAAATATCCAACAGAAATCGTAACTGTCAACAATGAAAATTTCATAATGGACCAGTTATATGAACGAGATGACGGCCTTTTAAATAATGTTGAATCCCAATCTTCACCGACATATAAAAAAGAACTATTGAGATTTAATGACTATCAAAGGCATAGCTCCATCAACTACAAAAAACCAGTCAATACAATTATATTATATACTGGAAATCCTAATCATGGACTCTATGAACTATGGGTAAGCGAAACAAATCTCTTAAAGCCGAAATACATTATATTCAAAGAAATGAACGGCAATATAAAGTTAAATAATTTAAGATACAAAATTAATAATAACTTAAGTTTAAATTGTATTGAAGCCCAGGATTTAGTTTTGATACCTTTAATGAACATCGACGGGAATATTGAAGACATTGTTGAAGAACTATGCCATTTAATGAAAAAAGACAAAAGCATCAATGATGATTTGAAATTTGAACTTCTAAAATTAGAAGTATTCATAATTAACATGTTTGTTAGAAAAGAAAAAAGAAAAAATTTATTCAGAGTGATTGGAATGAATATCAGATTAGATAATCTTGAAGAAGATTTAAACAACTGGGAAACAGAAATACTGAACAAAGGTAAAATAGAAGGAAAAATAGAAGGAAAACAGGAAGCATTAGAGGAAATCGCCAAGAGACTGAAAGAAAAAATTTCAATTGAAGAGATAAATGAAATTACAGGCCTTAGCATTGAAAAAATAGAAAGATTGTAGGGTGTGCCGCTCACCCCAATTATTTTTTGAGACTACAATAATTTATCCCTAAAAACACTTATTAACTCATTTTTAGTATTATCAGAATAATTATGCCGTCTCACTTTTTTTAAAAAAAAATTACAACAGTTTTTCTTCCCATTCCTTAACCTTAAAGCCTACCAGAACAGTATCGTCATTTACCAGAATCGGTCTTTTTACAAGCATTCCGTCAGTGGCCAGAAGATCCAATTGCTCATCTTCAGACATGTCAGGCAATTTGTCTTTTAGCTTCAATTCCCTGTATTTCATGCCGCTTGTGTTGAAAAATCTTTTAAGTGGCAAATCAGACATTTCCCACCATTTTCGCAATTCTTCACTTGTAGGATTGTCGTCGACTATATGCTTTGATTCATATTCAAAATCATGTTCGTCTAACCAGTTTTTAGCTTTTCTGCATGTTGAACATTTCGGATAATTTACAAATAACATAATAATAGATTGATTTTCAAATTAAATAATACTTACCAATGGAAAGTCTACATAAAAAAAGAAAAAAGAGAGGTATCGATAGCTTCAATTATATCCAATACCAGTCTAAACAGATTTGATTTCATAAAATGTCGCATGCTGTGCACTTCCGATCTTCTCGGCCTGGATATCATCCGGGAAGTCGGCCTTGGATTTATAGAACACCATGAAATAAACTTTCTTGTCAGGATATTTGCTCAAATCATCCGGAATCACGAAAGGTTCGTTGACAATATCCAGTTCATATGGTATCGTAACGGTCGCATTATTCATTGAATATCCGGCATATCCTTGATAAACCTTATCCAAATCCAAGTGAGTACGCAGATAATGATTGAATGTATCGTAAACGATGATTGAGTCATTGTTGTTTATTGACTCCAACACTTTAGCTTCCTCTATTGTATAATCATTCATTTTCTGAATATCCTGTATTTCATGATAAACATTGAATGCTCCTACTACTGCAATTAGGAGAATAATCATCAGTATTGCAGAATTTTTCAAATTCATTCCGCTCAGTTTGATTGAAAGGCATAACCACAATACTCCAATTGACGGAAGCAGATATCTTGAAATCAAAATAGGTTTATAAACAACTGACATTATGAAACCTACCACCAATGTTCCGACAAATACGCCAACGCCCATCACCATATATAAATCATCATTGTCCATTGTTTCAAGATATTTTTTAAGAAACAATACGATTATTGCAACCAGCAGTGTAAAGCTCATCAGGATTATGAACTGATTGTTTGAAAAGGTAAAGCAATAGCTGCAAAAGCTGATGATGTTATGGGCTGTTATAGGCTCCACCCAATAATTATCGTGAACGACCTTCATCTGTTCAAACAGTATGAAAATCCATGGAAGATACAGTACAAATCCAACCACTACGGAAATGAAAAAGTTTTTCAATCTGTCAATAAATGACCCGTCTTTTCTATTAATAAGAATCCAGACAAAGAGCATCATGTATATTATGATTGAGGACAGTCCTGTGAAATAATGGGTGTATGCTCCCAAAACGGAAAATACAGTAAAGAGAATCCATGATTTCAAATCATTCTTTTCGAGAATATCCTTTACATAAAAAAATGAAATGATTAAGAACAGTAACGCCCAAGTATACATTCTGGCGGTGAGATATTGCATGAAGAAATCTGACAGCGCAATGAGCGCCAAAGAGAAAATTCCTGCCATGACCAATCCGTATTCCTTTCTGAGTTTAGTCAGGGAAAATGCCAACAAGATCAGATACGGAAATATGGAAGGGACTTTCATCAGTTGTGTAATGTTAAGGTTCAATCCTACTGCATGGCATATCTTTACAAAAGCCATAGGGAAAAAGTAATACAGCGGAGGATGCACGTCCAGTGCTGTCAGGCCGACCATATCGGCAAAACTAAGATTTAAAAACCCTCTTGTAAATCCTTCATCCACACTCAGGAAGGGATATTTCATCAAAACAACGAAAAGCAATCCCAAAAATAAAACTATGAAAATAAAAGGCAGTATCTCAACCAAGTTAAATTTCTTATTATTTGTCAAATCCATTTCACTAAACACCTCTCAGTATACTTAAGAACGGTAATCTTACTTTTAATGTAATTAAAAACCCGAATCAATAAGAGCAATATGTAATCACTATCAATATTTATATAACTAGTGATATTTAACACTATCAAATTAAAAGTTCACTATATTGCCCTAGGATAAAAGCAGTGAATTAAAAATAATCGAATATCTGGGAAAATTCATCAATTGCCTCTAGGACATATTCGTTTTCCCAATCTGATTTGACTCCGTAACCCCATTTGACAATGACACAGTCAATCCCTGCATTTTTGGCCGTTTCAATATCTGTAATTGAATCCCCAATATAGATAACCTCATCCAAACTGACATTGGCGTTTTTTATAATCTTATTTACACCATGAGGGTGCGGTTTTGAAGGATAATCAAGATCATGACCTTCAATCTGGAAAAAATCGATGTCAGCGAAGAATTTGTCCACAAAATTTTTTATCGAATAATTGAATCTGTTTGAATTGATTGCCAATAAAACGCCGTTTTCCTGCAATTTCATTAATGTCTCATGGGACTCGGGAAATGGAACCGACAGTTCCTTTTTTGAGGAGTCATAAAAGTCCAAATAAGTTTTTTTGAAAGTTTCCCTATTTTCAGGGGTTTCATTGTCCTTTAAAACCAGAGAAATAATATCATCAATGTTTCCGCCAAGAAATCCAATATATTCCTCACGGGTCAATGTAGGAAAACTGTAAAGTTCGAGTGCCTTGTTGAAACTTAAAACAACATCATCAACGGAATCGAACAATGTTCCATCAAAGTCAAAGATACAAAGTTTTTTCATGGTTTAATATTTATCTTCAAATATTATAAACTACCACCAAAAACATTACTGGAAATCTATTTTTTCAAAGAGATTAAGCAAATCGGCAGGGCAAGAAATGTAATGATTGCTGATATGTAATAGACTGGTGTATATCCCAAGGATTGTGAAACGAAACTTCCAAGCAGTGCCGGTCCAAATCCCATTGTTGCATCACAGAATATGAAAAATGTTGAAACAGCATAGGAACGGCGATTTTCCGGAGTGTTTCTTGTAACAATGGTTGTACATGCAGAATTAAGTGTCCCGAAACCCAATGCGGCACATACTGCACAGATAAACACAGTTGCATAAGATGGAGCATATGCAATTAAAAACAAACCTATGCTTTGTGCTATTATCCCTGTTACGCAGATGATTCTGTCGCCATGCCTGTCCTGAATTTTACCTGCAAGAGGCCTTGTCAAAATCAGAACTACCGAATACAGTAAAAAAAACCATGAAAATGCCTGGGTTAAATTTACCTGTACTGCATAAAGCCTATAAAATGACAGGATTGAAACATATCCCAGACTGGTTAATGCAGTGAAAAAAGACACTGGAATTGCACTGATTTCAAAAACCTTTTCGATTCCGCTATATGTTATCTCCTCCTTTCGGATATCCTCCCTTTTATTTGCAGGATCGGATTTGCTTACGTCAACAAAATAGATGAATATCAGTGCCAATGCAGAGAAGATACTTGCCGCCAAAAAGCAGCCATTGGATCCGTAGACGTCATAAAGAAAGCCGCTGATATACGGGCCAAGGCCGACCGCTATTGTCGTACCCATCATAAAGTAACCGAATGCCTCTCCAAAACGTTTCTTCGGAAGGACTGATGAAGCTATAGTTACGATTGCATTTGCCGTTGCTCCAAAACCTATTCCATGAACAAATCTGACAATCAAAAGCAAGGTTACATTGTCAACTAAAAAATAAAAAAGACACGCTAAAAAATGAATGCTCATGAATATTAATGCTGTTTTCCTCCAGCCAACCCTTTCCAGCGCATTTCCGGAATAGATTCTAGAACAAAGCCCCCCAAAAATGTATATTCCTGAAACAAGACCCGCAACGGTTGCTGATGAACCCAAAGATGTGGCATATTCTGTTATGGTTGACATCAATGCATACATTACTAACGCAGAGAAAAGCAAAGCTCCAAACACTAAAAAGAATGATTTTGTAAAAATTTTTTCATCAGCATTATTCATTAATATTATTTTGTTTTTCAATGACTTTAAACTTTAACGTTAAAATTAGGAAATGTCAATCTGAAAAGTGAAATCATACCTATTATTGCAGTAATTGTCTCTATCGCTGCAGATGAAAAGTCTAGAATCGCCAGGAAATAGACTATATAAATGGCGCTATTAATGATAAAACTGCTTTTGATTGTTTTTATTGACTTTAGATAATAATTGCATAATGTAATCTGTACGATTGCAATAATCGGCAGTATTCCGATGAATCCCATGGTATTTACCAAAGCCCCCAAAACGATGGAAATGACTATGAAAAATAGCGTCCATGAGAAAGTCAGTTTGTCCTTGTAAACCATAGCGTTACGAGTGGCCGCAATGGCCATTGTGGTAACTCCGGTCCATGAGAGGAAAAACACCGATGAAATCATCAGGATAAATGCATTTAAAAACTGGTATTTGTATGCCTGCTTTTCATCATTGACCCACATGCTTAAAATGATGAAAATGCCCGCTACCAAAGATATTGCATTACCTATTATTATATTGAGTGGCAAATCCATGTTAATCACCTAAATATCAGTTTTCTCCAATTTCAACAATGCGATTTTTTTATCGATTCCGCCGGCATATCCTGTGAGCTTCCCATCGGCTCCGATTACCCTGTGACATGGAATTATGATTGAAACCGGATTGTGTCCGACTGCACCGCCAACCGCCTGAGCAGACATTTTATCTGACAGCATCAATGCTATTTCACCATATGTGATTGTTTCGCCGTATGGAACCTGGGACAATATTTCCCATACCCTGCATCTGAAGTCGGTTCCATGAGGATTAACCTTAAAATCAATTTTCGGATTCAATCCATTAAAATAATCGTTTAACCAGATTTTAACCTTTTTAAAAATAGCTAAATCATCATTTTGAATAATTTCATCATTAATCGATGATAAAAAATGTTTTTGGCCATAAAACCAAAGACCGCAGATGGATTCGCCATCACTAACAATAAGCATCCTGCCAATCGGAGAAATATAGTCGGTTGAATAATACATTTTTACATATATGATTTGAAAAACTCTTCAAACTCCTCATCATCCATAGGTTCCGGAGTTGATATGTTTTCATTATCCATAATTCTTGAAGCAAGGTCTATGTATTCTTGAGCTTCATCACTTTCAGGGTATTTTTCTACAACGGTTTTTGCATCTAATTCAGCATCTTGAATTAAATTACTTCTATGAATAACCCCAACTACATGTGTTCCTATTCTTTTAGCAAAGTCATTGACAATTTCTTCCTCACGCTCAACATTTCTGCAGTTGCAGACAATACCGCTCAAATTTCCTTTAAGCTTCTTAATGCCCTTGACAATATTGTTTGCGGCATAAAGGGACATATATTCGCCTGAAGTTACAATGACCACTTCATCAGCGTATTTTTCACGAAGCGGGACTGAAAAACCGCCACAAACGACATCACCCAGCACGTCATAAACAACAACATCCAAGTCCTCATCGAAAACGCCAATGTTTTCAAGGCGCTTCATGGCGACAATTACACCTCGCCCTGCACAGCCTACACCCGGCTCAGGACCTCCGCTTTCAACGCATAATATATCCTTAAATCCTTTGAAAACCAAATCGTCCCTTTGAGGTTTTCTGTTATCCTTTAATGTATTGACCACTGTAGGAATCCTTTTGCCATATAATGTACGTGTGGTATCCGCCTTTGGGTCACAGCCTATCACCAGACAATTCAAATCTTGATTTGCCCAAACAGCAGACAAATTAGCCACTGTTGTACTTTTTCCAATACCGCCCTTGCCGTAAATAGCTATTTTTTTAATCATCAGAATTCCTCTCAATCAGCTTATATACAAAATCATTTTCCCTTACTTTTGTCGGAATGGCTATTGCCACGTTACAACCCTTTTCAACTTCATCAACACTTTCGCCTTCAATTTGCATAGAATCGATTGTGTGGGTAATGGATCCTGTAGTAGAACCCTGAATCAAAAGCTTATCTCCAACCTTCAAATCATCCCATATTCTAATTTCAGCGGCCTGAACCCTGCTGAAATAATTAACAACCTGACCAATATCCCTTTTAACATATTTTGACTGGTTGTCTTCACTGGTCTCAAATGGAGTTGAAAAATAAAAGTTAGTGTCAAATCCGCGATTAAAAACACTTTGAAGCTCATCAATCCATTCATCTTTAACTTCATATCCTTCAGGATTTCTTAAATAATCATCAATTGCCTGCCTGTAAACCCCCGTAACCATTGCACCATAGTCAGGGCTTCTGGCCCTTCCCTCAATCTTGAATGAAGCGACACCGCTTTTCATGAGTTCCGGAATGTATTCTATCATGCACATGTCCTTCGGCGAGAAAAAGTTTGTTCTGTAACTTCCGTCTTCACTTCCGCTTACAATGAATGTCTCATCATCAACATCCGAAAAGTTAACGACATTGTCATCGCCTGGCTCATATGTCAAAGTCCAGTTTTTACGGCATGGCTGAAGGCAATCGCCGCAATTTGCACTTCTTCCATATAATCCATAACTTAAAAAGCATCTGCCTGAAATCGCCATACATATTGCACCATGGATAAAAATTTCAGTTTCAATAGGAGATTTCCTTGTAATTTCAGAAATTTCCCTTAACGATAACTCACGGGAAAGAATCGCCCTTTTGGCACCAAGCTTTTTGAGGGTTTTAAGGGTATATGAATTGCATACATTTTCCTGAACGCTGATATGTGCTTCAAGACCGTGAGATACCGTATTTTCAATCAAACCGATATCCGATAAAATAAGTCCGTCAATTTCGGATTCAGAAATCCTCTCCAAATTGGCATCCAGCTCGCAGGCCAGCTTCTCATTTAAAATGATGTTTGTGCACAAATAGGTTTTAGCTCCATATTCCCTGGCTATTTTGGAAACGCTGCTCAAATCATCCAGAGAAAAATTTTTTGCATTGGCCCTCATGTTGTAGTCATCAAGGCCAAAATAAACTGCATCAGCACCATTTTCAAGAACGGCACGCAAAGAAATATAATTTCCTGCAGGAGCTAACAGTTCAACCATAATAATCTAAGGTTTGTAATAAGTCTCAGCTTCAATGCCTTCAGGAAGTTCTGTTGGATATTCGCCATTCACACAACCCCAACATAGATTCTCCTTAGGCATTCCTATAGCTTCAACAAGAGCATCCAAAGTTATATATCCCAATGAATCAATATCCAATTGCTCTTGAATTTCATCTATGCTGTTATTTGCGGCAATCAATTCCTTTTTGGTTGCCATTGCAACACCATAATAACAAGGGGAAATTACCGGAGGACAGCCTACCAGGAAATGAATTTCGGCAGGTTCGGCTTCCTTGACTAGATTAAGCAATTGTTTGGAAGTGGTTCCCCTAACGATACTGTCATCGATTAAAATAATTTTTTTGCCTTTGATTGCTTCTTTAATAGGATTTAGCTTAAGTCTCACTGCCAATTCCCTTTCTTCCTGGGTCGGCATGATGAATGTCCTTCCAACATACCTGTTTTTGATTAGACCTTCACCATAAGGAATTCCAGAAGCTCTGGAATATCCGATAGCTGCAGGAATTGAGGAATCAGGAACTGGAATTACCAAATCAGCATCGATAGGATATAGCTTATGTAATTCTCGACCTATATTCATTCTTGTCAAATATACATTGACACCATCAATTGTACTGTCAGGTCTTGCGAAGTAAACATATTCAAACATACAGTGGGACAATTTGCATTTGCCTGCACTTTCTAACATATAAGAGTTAATCTCATCATTTTCAAAATAAACAACTTCGCCCGGCACGATATCTCTAATAAATTCAGCGCCAATTACGTCAAAGGCGACAGTTTCAGAAGCAAGGATAAAATCTTCATCTCTTTTTGCAATTGCAAGAGGCTTAATTCCCATAGGATCCCTTACTGCATACAATTCACCGTCAACAATGATTGTCAATGCATATGATCCTACAAGTTTTCTACAGACGGCTTCAATGGCATCCAAAACATTCTTATCATTATCATAATGCTCTTTTTTAAGCAAATAACATATCACTTCGGAATCACAGTCGGATTTGAAATAAAAACCTTCATCGATGAGTTCCTTTTTTAATTCTTCAGAGTTTACGATATCACCATTATGAGCCATTGCAATAAATCCGTCACCGAAATCAGTTACAAAAGGCTGTGAATTTTCCAGTTTTGATTGTCCTGTTGTTGAATACCTTACATGGCCGATTGCCTTGTTTCCTGTAAGGTTGTGAATTTCATAATCTCTGAATACATCGGTTATTAGACCCATTCCGCAGTAATGGCTAAGTCCTTTTTGAGGATTGAATGTGGCTATTCCCGCTGATTCCTGACCCCTATGCTGTAGGGCGTATAAACTATAATAAACTAAGGATGCAACATCCTTGGATTCATCCTTTGAATGAAAACCAACAATACCGCACTTATCTTCTATTTCTCCTTGCATTTGCTAACTCCTATAAATAGTATAATTATAATTTTCTTTCAACTAGTATAAAATAATATTTGTTTTAGTTTAATCAGTCCCAGAAATTCTCAAAATTATTTGGAATCTCATAATCATCACGAACTTCAGGAGGCTTTTGCGGGCGAATTTCATCCAAATCCTGCTTCAATTCCTCCTCATTATCTTCAATGAATATTAATGCAGTTCTGATTATCTTCAGCCAGTCAACAGCATCCTGTTTGGATTGAGCGGCAATGAATCCTTGGCCAACAATGATATTATCGGGTTTGAACTTATTTGTTGCTATCACAACCTGTTCCCCATTGGTCAAGTCCTGCCTGAATGTATCCTGCCACAATTCATCCAAATTGAATATTTCAAGAATATCGCGGGAGTAAATGTCCTCATATCGTAACTTAAATGCTGAAAATTCGGATTTGATATTGTCAATATCCTCAAGCAACTCCTTGTTTTCTCTTGAAAACACTTCATTTTCCTTTATTACCTGATTGTAATCATCAAGCAAATTATTGTAATTATGAGTTACCTTCATAAGCTTATTTTCAAGCGTATGGATATTGATCAGATTCAAAGAATAGGACAATGTAGATTTTATTATCGAATTCAATATTTCCTTTTGGGCAAGGTCGAAATCGACAGATTCATCCTCGATGATTATGTTGTTATAGTCAAACAATCCTATGTTGTTAAAATCAGTTTTCAATTCATTGTATAATACGTTATAAGTTTCATCACGACCATAACTTCCAATAAGTATTATGTCAGCACCTTTTGATACTTTTTTTACAATGCTTAACTCTGTAGTGGGAATAATGGATGAAACAATAATGTTATAATCTCTTTCAAGCTGAACATTGCTGACAGCTTTTGAAACCATCTGCGCAATATCCAAACCCTGAACAACTATGCGAACATCAATTTTAGAGTCATGATTTTCATTTTCCATGGAAATTACCTAAAATCCATTTAATTTTTCATGCCATTTCCATGCTGACGATACTATCTCTTCAAGGTTGTATTTTGGGGACCATCCCAAATCGTTGTTGATTTTAGTAGAATCAGCAATCAAAATAGCAGGATCGCCTTCTCGGCGCTCATCAACTTTAACTTCAAAATCCTTTTTGGTGACCTTTTTGCACATGTCAATGACTTCACGAACGGAATATCCCTTACCATTTCCAAGATTGAATATGTTAGATTGGTTTTCCTTGCAGAGGTATTCATACGCCTTGATATGGGCATCGGCCAAATCATTTACATGAATATAATCACGGATGCATGTTCCATCAGGAGTATCATAGTCATCCCCAAATATGGAGATGCTGTCCCTGTTTCCTATGGCGGCATCCAACACCAATGGAATCAAGTGAGTTTCAGGGTCATGCAATTCCCCTATCTCACAGTCAAAATCACAGCCTGCAGCATTGAAATATCTTAAAGATACATAATTGAAATCACCTTTCTCGGCTTCCCTTTCAAGAGCCTTTTCAGTGATGAATTTGGAGTGTCCATAAGGATTGATTGGTTTTAATTCTGTATCTTCTGTAATTGGGATTTTTTCCGGATTTCCATATACTGCAGCGGTTGAAGATAAAATAAATTTATCAACACCAAATTCCCTCATAATCTGTAGGAGATTTAAAGTGTTTTTATAATTATTCTTAAAGTATTTTTGAGGCATTTCAACAGATTCCGCTACTGATGAAAAGGCAGCGAAGTGAATAACACCGTCAATGTCATATTTTTCAAAAACTTCTCTCAAATCATTGCTGCCAAAATCATAATTTTCAAAGTTTCCCCATTTGACAAAGTTTTCATAACCCTTGCAGAGATTGTCTACAACTACAGTATCATAGCCTGCCTGATGAAGAGCCTTGTTCGTATGGGCTCCGATATAACCTGCACCACCAGTTATCAGAATCATTTGAACACCTAAACGAATTTTCCTAATTTCAATAAGGCCTTAGGAGATATCTTTATTAATTTTTTAACAATTTCTGTTGTTGAAATCTTATCAAAGCTTTCGCCTTGGAAAGCATGTCCTATGCTGTCCAATTCATCATCATCCAAAGTGAGAAGGTATTCCTGCACCTTTTTATACCTTTTGATTTCATGGTCCAATTCCTCATGAGCCATTTCATCATATAATTTCAAGTATTTTTTGGAACAGTCCTCTTTGAGAGCTTGTGCAGCCACTTTACCGGCACACATTCCACCGGTCATACCGGAAATAATTCCCCCACCGGTCAATGGGTTTACCTGACCTGCTGCATCTCCAACAACCATTATATTATCATCATAAAGTTTTTTGGTCATACCTCCGACAGGGTCTCCTCCTACATTCATTTCAACAGCCTGTGCATTTTTCAGATATGGGGATGTTGCAACAAAGTCATCCAAATATTCTTTTGCTGTTTTTTCTGCCTTGTGAGGCAAGATTGCCAAACCTACATTTGCAATGTCATCTCCTTTAGGGAAAATCCATACATAGCCACCAGGTGCACAGGAACCTAAGTAAAATTCAATTACTCCAGGTTTTTCAAATTCCACATTACACATTTCATATTGTACACCGGACTCCATTTCTTTTGCTTTAGCAGCCGGTCTTAATCCTGCCCATCTTGCAACGTGACCTTCAGGACCGTCTGCAGCAATTAGGATTTTACATTTGAATACTTCTTCTTTACCCATGGACT
>NZ_JBGVOG010000063.1:0-21944 GCF_045126245.1 Methanobrevibacter sp.
GACCACATTAAAGCATCATGGAGATTTGATTACTCTTGAGCGTGCAGTATTTCTCTCATGGTGGTGCGACAAAGGAGATTGCGCATTTTGTTACATGTCTACACAAAAAAACAAAATAAAAGATCCAAAAAAGGCCAGACGCAACATAAGCAACATCTATGCAGAAGCTGAAATGTGCAAACGTCTTGACTGGAATATAGAATTTTTATCAGGAGGATATGAATCATTCACCACCGGGGAAATCAAGCAAATAGCTGAAAATATCAAAAAAATTACTGGGGACGGAGTTTGGTTGAATACCGGAATCACCGATGAATTGAATCAATACGGCGATGAAATAAAAGGAATTACCGGCGCAGTTGAAGTTGCCAACCCCGAAATACATGAAAGGGTATGTCCCTCCAAAAAGCTGGAGGACATAAGCAGCATGCTTGATGCTGCCGGAGATTACGGATTTAAAAAGGCCATTACAATAATATTGGGCCTTGGCGAAACTCTGGATGATGTGAACTACATTATAGACTACATAAAAGATTACAAAATCGACAGAGTAATCTTTTATTCATTGAATCCCCATAAGGAAACCATTTATGCAAATTCATCACAACCCGCCTCCCTTTACTACGCGCAGGTCGTGTCACAAGTCAGACTGGCATTTCCGGACATTGAAATCATCTGCGGAACCTGGATAGATAATTTGGCAAACATCGGAATACTGATTTTAAGCGGAGCAAACGGCATAACAAAGTTCCCGCTGTTTAAAATGTTTGGAACAAAATACGGAAAACGTGTTGAAGAGGAAGTAAAATGGGCCGGACGAAATCTTAAAGGAACATTTACCGATAAAAATCAATTGGGCCCTCAAAAAAGTGAAATTTCACCGGAACTGGATAAATTCATAAAAAGATATGTCAAGGAATCTCTAAAAAATAAGTACCAGTGACATTTTTTTGAATAATCCATCCATACTGTAACAAAAACCCTTTTTTTAAAAATCTTTATAAATCTAATGTAATAAATATAAATATAATATAAATTATTAAAAAATTATCCTAATTGGAGGAATTATTATTAGTGACGATGTCGATATGATGTGTGGACTTGAAATCCACGTACAATTAGAAACCGAATCAAAATTATTCTGTGATTGTCCTACAAATTATCAGGACGCACCTGCAAATACAAACATCTGTCCTGTTTGTTTAAACCAGCCGGGTGCAAAACCACATCCAACAAATGAAAAAGCTTTAGAAAATGCATTGATGATAGCTTTAATGCTTAACTGTGAAATTGATCAAGACGTAATTTACTTCATGAGAAAACATTATGATTATCCTGATTTGCCGTCAGGTTATCAGAGAACCTCAGTTCCTATCGGAATCAACGGTGAATTGAACGGAATTAGAATCAGGGAAATTCACGCCGAAGAAGACCCTGGACAATACAACCCTGACAGAGGTTTTGTTAACTTCAACCGTTCAGGAATCCCATTGGTTGAGATTGTTACCGAACCGGACATCAAATCTCCTGAAGAAGCAAGGAACTTCCTAAAAGAGCTAATTCGTGTTCTACAGTACAGCGGAGGGGCACGTGGTGAAGGTACCATGAGGGCTGACGTAAACATTTCCATCAACGGAGGAAACAGGGTGGAGATGAAAAACGTGAACTCCATCAAAGGCGCTTACAAGGCATTGAAATTCGAACTTGTAAGACAAAAAAATCTCATGAAAAGGGGAGTTGAAGTTAAACAGGAAACCCGTGCATACCTTGAATCCCAAATGATTACCGTTGCAATGAGATTGAAAGAGGATGCTGACGATTACAGATTCATTACCGACCCTGATTTGCCGCCAATGAAAATAAGTGACGAAACAATCCAAAGAGTTTTAGAAACCATGCCTGAAGCTCCGCACAACAAAGTGAAAAGATTTGTTGAGGAATATGGCATCGATGAGGAATCTGCAAAAGTATTGACATCAGAACTTGACCTGGCCATTGCCTATGAAGAGGTAGCCAAAGAGGTTGATCCTAAATTCGCTTCAAAATGGATGAGAGATGAACTTAAAAGGGTCTTATCCTACAACAAATTGGACTTTGCAGACAGCGGAATTACCGTGGACGACATAGTTGAATTCCTAAATATGTTGCAGGCAAAAGAAATCACCGCCAAAGCAGGTCAGAGAATTGTTGAGCAAATGCCAAATAACGACAAATCACCTAAAGCTATCGCAGAAGAGCTAGGTTTGCTCGGTGTTGTAAAAGATGATGAAGTGCTGGCAGCCGTAAAACAGGCAATTGATGAAAATCCAAAAGCCGTTGAAGATTACTTATCCGGTCAGAAAGCATCAATAAACTTCTTAGTTGGACAGGTAATGAGATTGACCCGCGGAAAAGCTGACCCTGGTGAAACTGTTAAATTATTAAGGGAAAATATTGAATAAGGTGGGAAAATGTCTGAGAAAAAGACTCTTGTAAAGGATTATATGACAGAAAATGTTATTAGCGTTTCTCCAAATACCACAACTGAAGAAGTTATCGGATTAATGAGAGAAAGTCGTCACAACAGTTATCCGGTGGTTAAGGACAATAAATTGGTAGGTATGATAACAGCATTCGATATCGTGTCAAAAGAATGGGCAGACACCGTTGAAGGCCTTATGAGTACACAGCTGGTTGTTGCAAATCAGGAATTGCCTATCAATGATGCTTCCAGAGTAATGTTTAGAAGAGGAATTTCAAGGATGCCTGTTGTCGATAAGGAGGGAGTGCTAGTTGGAATTATTACAAATACCGATATGGTAAGGTCACACATTGAAAGGTCAACTCCAAATAAGGTGGAATATTTCAAAAAAACAATGGAACAGTTATATGGAATCAAAACCACTTTAAAACACATGCCTGTTGAAACTGATAAATTGAGACCTACACAGGACAGGGTTTATGCTGATGAACTTGAAGGAAGAGCATATGAATTGGAAAAAGGTTTGGCAGAACCTGCAATTGTGGTTAAAACCGGAGACAGATGGATTTTGGTTGACGGCCACCACAGGGCAGTAGCCTCAAAACAGAGAGGTTATGAAACCGTCGATTCATATGTCGTTGATTTAGGCCAGGACATCAAATTAGGTATGGAAAAAACCGCAGACAAGGCTGGAATCAGAACCTTTGACGATATTGAAATTATTGATGATGACAAGCACCCATTAATCGCCCTTACCGAAAGCATTCAAGATCAAGCATCAAAGGGTGATTAACTGTGGCTGATGATAAAATAATACGTGAAGTATATGAGGTTTTAGAGTCCAGAAGGGACAGCCCAATTGATTCATACACCTCAAACATCATGAAAGACAGCGACAAAAAAGCTGAAGACAAAATTCTTGAAAAAATAGCTGAAGAAGCCGGAGAGGTTTTGATTGCATCCAAAAATGATGAAAACCTGGTATATGAATCTGTAGACCTTATATTTCACACATTATTGTTATTAGTTTACAAAGGTATTGAAATAGACGAAATATTTGACGAATTTGAAAACAGAAGAAAATAAGTTTATTGGGGAACAATATGTTTGATACATTCTCGGAAATGAAATTTTTGCTGAAGCAATTAGTGAAAAGGGATTTGACTTCAAAATATAAGGACTCCGTTTTAGGTATCCTCTGGAGTTTTTTCAACCCCCTCCTGATTATGTTAGTGTTTACAGCAATCTTTTCAATGCTCTTCGGCAGAGCCATTGAAAATTATCCCGTTTACTTCCTGTCCGGAAGATTGATATTTGATTTTTATAATAACGCTACAAAGGGAGCAATGAGATCTCTTAAAAGCAATGCATACATTCTAAAAAAGATTTATGTTCCCAAATATATGTTCTCAATAAGTGCAATCTGTTATGAATTTGTAAACTTCCTGATTTCATTTGTAATTCTATTTGGAGTTATGCTGATTACCGGCGCACAATTCCACCTGACCTTCATATATGCGATTTTCCCGATAGCGCTGCTGTTCATATTGATATTCGGAGTGGGGCTGATGTTAGCGGTTTTCAACACTTATTTCTCAGATATCGGATATCTGTACAATGTATTCACATTAGTTTTAATGTATTCATCCGCATTGTTTTATCCGATGGAAATCGTGCCTGCACAGGTCCAGATGATATTCACATTAAACCCTGTGTATTCTGCAATTTCCTGTTTTAGGGAATGTGTCCTGTATGGAATTGCGCCGACAGCAAGTTCATTGTACTACCTGGCGGCATTCTCATTTACGGTATTTGGAGTAGGAATTCTGTTGTTCAACATTTACGATAAGAAATTATCATTGGAAATTTAAGTGGGTAATAATCATGAAAATAATCGATAAGCTTTTAATATTTTTCGGAAGAAAAGAAGTGCCTGTATTGCCTGCAGAGGACAATGAAATCGCAATCGAAGTAAAGGATTTGGTAATGGAATTCAAAGTCACAAAGGATAAAATTGATACCCTCAAGGAATATGTCATCAGAACCATCAAAAGAAACAAAAAGGAAAAAAGGAAAATCAGAGTTCTTGACGGCGTTTCATTTAAGGTTTACAAAGGTGAAAGAGTCGGTATCCTCGGGTTCAATGGAGCCGGGAAAAGTACACTTTTAAGAATCATTGCGGGAATCTACGAGCCTACAGAAGGATCAATTACAATCAACGGCAAAATTGCACCGTTGCTTGAGCTCAGTGCAGGATTTGACAAGAACTACACCGGAAAGAACAACATCTATCTGAACGGTGCCTTTTTGAGTATGGATGAGAAGTTCATCAATGAGAAATATGATGAAATCGTCGAGTTTTCCGAGCTTGGAGAGTTTATCAACTATCCAGTTAAAAACTACTCAAAGGGTATGCAGTCCAAATTAGGTTTTTCAATCGCGACTGTGGTAAATCCGGATATCCTGATTATTGACGAAATTCTGTCTGTGGGAGACATCAAATTCAAAAAGAAAAGTTCCGAAAAGCTCAAGCAGATGATGAGGGATGGAGCTACAGTTCTTTTCGTTTCACACGCACTCAGAGACATCAAAGAGATTTGTGACAAATGTGTCTGGCTTGAAAACGGAAAGGTAGTGATGGAAGGAGAAACCGAAAAGGTCATTGAAGCCTATGTTGAACACAGTAAAAAGAAATGAAAAGGTTTTATTATGGATAAACGAGTTATTGGAATCATAATTATATTGATAATAGGAACTGGCTGCATGTATTATACTGCATCAAACTCCAATACTATAGGAAGTGCAATTACAAGCTTCAGCAAAACAATCGTAACACTGCCGAATGGCTTTTCAGTTGGAGAAACAACCGACAAGGTGGCTGAACTGTACAATAAAAATACTCCCGAAAGGATAAACATCAGCGATTTGGGAAAAAATGATTCCTCGTTGAAGCAATTTGAAAATGCCTTAAAATCACTGGGCAAAAACTGGAATGTGAATGACATTAGCAATTCCACAAGAACAGTGAATGACATTAAAGTCTACACAATTGCCTACAAAGACAATGATGAAAGCAAATACAGCTCATTTGCATATGTCTGTAACCACACATACTGCATAAACATGAGCGGATACGACAATGTGGACAAAGTCAATGCCGATTTGGATTTCATAATCAAAACAATACAGCCAGATTACAAACAAGGAAAGGATTAAAGGGGAATGAAGTTGAATGAATTTGAATTTTCAATCATATTGCCCACACACAATTCATCGTTAGGCCTTGAAAAGGCACTCGATTCATTAATCAATCAGACACTTGATTTTAAAGAAAACATTGAAGTAATTATCATAGACAACAACAGTATTGACAATACTGAAAAGATATGTAGGCAATATCAGAGCCTGTATCCCGAAAACATTAGATTTTTCCAAAATACCGGAGGGATAGCTAAAAATCTGGGGCTCGAAAACATTAACGGAAAATATGTCGGATTTCTGGAAAACAATGACTACCTTTCAAAAGACAGCTTGGAAAACGTTTTGAAGTTCAGTGAAAAAAATCCAACTGCAGATTTGATAACAATACCTATTTATTATTATAAGAACAACAGAAAAGAAAGGTATCTGGACTATAAAATTAAAGGCAGCGCCACATATGACCTTTTAAAAGAACCTGAGGCTGCACAGCTGTTAAGTCCGGCCACATACGTTAAAAGAAAATCCATCCGAGAATGCTTTAAAAACAATTACAATGAATATTCTCTCTTTTTAAATAAGATTCTGCTTAATAACCCTAATCTGGGAATCTGTAAAGACGGAAGCTATTACATGAAAAACATCGAAGAGAAATTGCTTCCTACCGAGGATTTTGCCTTTAACAAAGAACAATACGATTATTTTATTGAAGAAAATCTGAATGGCTTAATTGATGAAAGCGAAAACAGATTTTCATGCATTCCAAAATTCATACAATACGGCCTGTTAAACCAGCTTAAATGGATTTCATCAATGGAAAAGTCAAAAGAAGAGCTGGACCTGTCCAAGCTCGGGAAAATAACAGAACATATCGATGACGATGCAATCCTAAATAACATTCTGATTGAAAACGACTGCATGATGTTCCTGTTGATGCTGAAATACGGCAAGCTGAATGAAGAATCCATTGAAAAACTAAATCTGGACACAGTATTCGTTGACGTTTACGACATTGTAAACGATGAGCTGAATATCCTATGCAACATTCCCAACATCGAAAAGCGGGACATCGGTATTTATGTCAACGATGCCAGAATACCCCTGAAAAAAATACGCTTTCCTCAAAATGACAAATATAGTCTTGGACACATGTATGCACGGGATTATTCATTTGAAGCTAAAATTCCAATATCGACCAATGAAGAATATGTGATTGAATTTAAATCAGAAAACCAGAAATTGAAAATCGATTTTTCAAGACCGTGCGACTTTTCAAAAAGTGTCGGATACGCAAAAACCAAACATTACATAAGCGTCCATAAAGGCGATAAAATCATTTTGAAAAAGAAAACCCGACTGAACTGGATTTTGCAGGAAATCAAATCTGAAATCAGCATGATTAAAAATCATGACCCCGGTTTTGAAAAGGCGCTTCCATTTAGAATAGCTTATATGATTGCATATCCGTTTTTAAGGAATAAAAGAATTTGGTTTTATATGGACCGCCCCGATGAGTCCGATGACAACGGTCTGCATCTCTTTAAGTATGCAGTAAAACAGAATGACGGCGTTGAAAGATACTTTATAATGAACCGGAACTCTGAAGATTACGATGAAATCAAAAAATTCGGCAAAGTCCTGCCATACAAATCCCTTCGCCACAGATTCTTGGGGATGTTTGTCGAAAACATAATTACATCCCATCCCGACAATGGAATAATATATCCTTTTTGGGGAGGCTATCCTTTTTTTGCAGGACTTTTAAAATCAAATACAATATTTCTGCAGCATGGCGTCCTCAAGGACAATATTTCCTCATGGCTAAACAGGTCTATCATTAATTTATCATTCTTTTTGGTCAGTTCAACAAAGGAATATGAGTCAACTTTTAAATATCCTTACAACTATGACAGAAACGTCATTCAATTGCAGGGGCTTCCCAGATATGATAACCTGAAAAACATAGAAAACAAAAGACAAATCATTATCATGCCTTCCTGGAGAAGAGATTTGACTGACAAATCCTACGAATACATCCTTGAAACAGAGTATTTCAAAAGATTCAACAGTCTGATAAACAATGAAAAGCTGATTGAAAAAGCGCGTGAATATGATTATAAAATCATCTTCAGACCCCATCCCAACGTTTACAATTTCATAGAGCTCTTTGATGAAAATGATTATGTGACAATTGACTATAAAAAAACAAAATTTCAGACATTGTTCAATAACGGATCCATAATGATTACTGACTATTCATCCGTGGCATTTGATTTTGGTTATCTGAAAAAACCGGTAGTCTATTACCAATACGGCAACGATTACCACTTTGACATTGAAGAAAGCTATTTCAACTATGAAACAATGGGCTTTGGAGAAACCTGCAAAGATGAGGGTGAACTGGTTGACACAATCATAGAGTACCTTGAAAATGACTGTGCAATCAAAGAAAAATATTCAAAAAGGGTTAATGATTTCTTTAAATTTACAGATAAAAACAATTGTGAAAGGGTTCATGAAGCCATAAAGAAAATTCCTTTAAAGGATTAATTCCATATTGCTCATGCCTCTTTCAAAGCTTGCTATTTTCAATCTTTTTTTGTTGAATACCTTAAAACCTATTCTTTCATAAAGCGCCTTTGCACCTTCATTTCTAAAATCAGCATCCAAAGTGACACGTTTATAGTTTTTGGATTTGGCGTAATCGATAACATCAAGCAAAACTTTTCTTCCCAAACCCTGACCTCTCATGGCCTCATCAATGGCAATTTCTGCAACATAGAGGTCACCCTTTTCGATGTCGCACAATACAAAACTGTCCAAAATATCTACAATCACAAGTTTGACTGATTTTAAATATAACTTATGGGATGTTTCGGAAGTGTAGATTATCAATATCCCTATGATGTTTCCGCCATCATCAAGAACAACCTTGAAAAAGTCATCGGTTTTTCCTTTTCTCAAATCCTTTTCAATTGTTCTTATGGCATCTTCCGGCTTTTTAAAAAGCATGTCAAAGGTCCTGAAATCGACATCGTAGACCAGTTTGGCCACCTTAAAAACGTCATGTATTTCGTGATTGAAAGTTTCATACTTCATGTTAATCACTGTTTACTATAGTGAGGGCAAACACCCCTGCACCGAATCCGTTGTCAATATTGACAACGGCAATTCCCGGAGCGCATGACTGAAGCATTGCATCCAGTGCGACCCTTCCGCCTTCACCCACTCCGTATCCGACTGAAGTTGGAACGCCGATTACCGGCACGTCAACAAGGCCGGCAACGACTGAAGGAAGAGCCCCTTCCATTCCTGCACAGACAATAAATGCACGAACGCCCTCCTTTACCATATGTGCAATCTGCGGAAACAGCCTGTGAATTCCGGCAACTCCAATGTCATATGATGTGATGGCCTCACAGCCCCCTTCCTCAACTATGACTCTTGCCTCTTCGGCAATGCTGATGTCTGAAGTTCCGGCAGTTATGATTCCGATTTTTGCAACAGGATCCTTTTTTATAATTTCCTTTCTTATGACTAAAATCTGAGCCCTCTTATTGTAATCGAATATGTATGAATTTTCACCCAAATCATCCATAATCTTTTCATATCTTTCATGGGAGAGTTTGGTCACTATCAAATCCTCATCACTATTGTCAAGATATCCCTTAATAATCAAAATAAGGTCCTCATAATCCTTGCTTGGTGAAAATATAGCTTCCGGGAAACCTGTACGCTCATTTCTTTTAATGTCAAACTTGACTACATCGTCAAACTCCAAAATACTGTCTGCCTTTATGAGATTTTCAGCTTCATCAATATTGAGTTCCCCATTTGCCAGTCTTTCAAGAATATCCTTCATAGTATTAATTAGGATAAAATTTTATATAAAATTTAACTTAAATAATATATTTATGAAAGCCCGAAAGATTTTGACACAAGGAATAGTTCAGGGTGTGGGATTTAGACCATATGTCTACAGACTTGCATCTGAATTGGATTTAAAAGGATACGTCAGAAACCTTGGAAATGTAGTCGAAATCATAATTGAGGGCGAAAATACTGATTTATTTATTGAAAGACTTCCTCGTGAACTGCCCCCCATTGCCAAAATAGATTCCATGAGCGTGGAAGACATTGACAGGAAGAATTATTTAAGTTTTGAAATCATTGAAAGCGGAGATTCCTACTCCGGAATCAGCGTGATTCCGCCGGACATTGCAATCTGTGACAAATGCCTTGAAGAAATCAGAAATCCTCAAGACAGACGATACAAATATCCCTTCAACGCATGCACAGACTGCGGACCAAGATTTACCGTGATTGAAAGCGTTCCATATGACAGGATAAGAACATCCATGGATGAGTTTCCGCTGTGTGATGAGTGTATGGTGGAATATACCCGTCCCCTCAACAGAAGATATCATGGAGAAGCCATCTGCTGCGGAGACTGCGGACCTCAAATGGCATTTTATGACGGCTTAAATAAAATTGACTGTGAAAATCCAATCAGAATGGGTGCTGAAGTTTTAAAGGAAGGCAAAATCCTTGCAATAAAAGGCATAGGCGGAACACATCTGGCCGTTGACGCATACAATGATGATGCAATTCGGGAATTGAGAAGCCGCCTGAACCGCCCAAATCAGGCATTTGCCGTGATGAGCAAAGATTTGAAATCCGTTCAAAACTATGCGCAGCTGTCAGAAAAGGAAATTGACACCATAACCTCAAACAAAAGGCCTATCGTTATCCTGAAGAAAAAAGACAATTATCCTTTCCCGGAATCACTGTCTCCAGGCCTTCACAATATCGGAGTTATGCTTCCATACTCTCCAATGCATTATCTGCTTTTTGATGAGGGAGAAATCGACACATACGTCATGACCTCTGCAAACATTCCTGGCGAACCGATGATGATTCAAAATGAGGAAATCATTGGTGGAGTCAACGACTATTCCCTGATTCATAACCGCAAAATCCTAAACAGATGCGATGATTCAGTAATCCGTTTTAGAAACAATGAACTGTCTTTTATCAGACGTTCCAGAGGATATACTCCAGAACCGTATAAAATCAATTATGAAGTCAATGATTTGAATGTCCTTGCTTTAGGCCCTGAACTTGACGTTACATTCTCAATTGCAAAGGATGATATCGCATATCCTTCACAGCATATCGGAAATACAAACAAACCTAAAACATTGGAGTTTCTAAAAACAGCCGTTAAAAATATGGAAAGAATCACTAAAATCAATGAATTTGATGTCATTGCATGTGATATGCACCCCCATTTCTTCACCTCACGTCTGGCGCATGAACTGGCCAAGGAATATGACGCGGAGGTTCTGCCTATCCAGCACCACCATGCACATTCCGTTGCCCTTGCAAACGACAGCTCAATTGAGAAGATGGTAGTTATTGCCGCTGACGGCGTAGGTTATGGCAGTGACGGCACAAGCTGGGGAGGAGAAATTCTCTACACAGACATCAAAAGCTTCGAAAGGATGGCTCATCTGGAAAGCCAGCTAATGCCCGGCGGAGATATGGCAACCAAATACCCTGCAAGAATGCTTGCAAGCATCCTTAAAGACGAAAGCCTGATTAAAAGCTATTCAAATCATTTCAATTATGGTGAAATGGAAATCAAAAACATCTACAAACAACTGGAATCCGGAATCAATGTCGGAAAGACAACAAGTACCGGAAGGGTTCTCGATTCAATTGCCGTTGCCCTGGAGATATGTGATGAGCGGACATATGAAGGGGAATGCTCCATGAAGCTTGAATCATGCGCATATCATTCAACAAATGATTTGGAAATTCCATACATCATTGAAGGCAATACATTGAATACCACTGAAATACTAAGGGAAGTCACAAGACTGTACCGGAACGGAGAAAAAAAGTCAGACATTGCACGTGCAGGCCAGATTGCAGTAGCAAGCGGACTTTCCGAACTTGCAATTCAATCAGCATCCAGGAAAAAAGTTGCAGATATCGGAGCTACAGGCGGAGTATTCTACAACGAAGCCATTACCGACACCGTTAAAAACTATATTGAGAACAGCGGATATAATTTCATACAGCACAAAAACACCTGCGCGGGAGACGGATCAGTCTCTCTAGGACAGGCAATTATATCTAAAAAAAAGTAAAGAGAATTGTTTGAATTAACAAACAATCAGTATTAATGACCACACAACGAAGTTATCTGTTTTTTAAGGTTCTCTCAAGTATATATTCAGCCCTTTCCTTGAGGTTACCGTATAATCTTATCTGATTTTTCAGCTCGTCAATAGCTTCAAGCTGACCGTCATCTATTCTTCTTTCAATATCAAGAAGTTTTGACCATTCGTCACCTGAAGGAAGCTGCAGGGTATTGAGCATATCCTCTGAGAGATTTACGTCAAAAGTGTTTCTGTTGATTGTGATGTGGATATTCACTTCGTTTTGCAAATCATAATATTTTCTAGGGCGTCCCCTTAAGATCTTCTTGTAGGAAGAGTTTAAAATACCTATCTCTTCCATGGCACGCAAGTGCTCTATGATAGCCTTCTGACCGATGTCCAGCTCGTTTGAAATTTCGCTTACAAACATCGGCTCTTCCCTTAAAAGGTTAATTATATCCCTTCTAGTTTTACAACCCATTACATCAAGTATATCCTCTTTATCAATCTCTCCCAATGAGTCATAGTTTCCTCTAATTTCTATGTGGCCATTAGAAGAATTGACATTTCTATGATTTCTATCATTTTTTCCAATGTCGTTACTACTAGTCATGATTATCATTATATCATATGCCATATTTAAAGTATTGTATTTTTATTACATATTGTAAGAAAAAAGTACCAAAATATCGAAACCTTTATATAACTTTTTGTTACTATAATATAGTAGGAGAAAGATAACTTTTTGTTACTTTAATATTTGGTTCAGAAAAACTTGAAGTAATAACTCTTAAATGATGAACCATTTTCCTATATGTCCATAAATTCCCAAAGCCAATATTAAAGAACTTAAAGTGTACCATTCTCTGCCAAGAGTTATTACCATAGTTTTTCAAAAAACATGAAAAGGGTGGCCCCATGACTGATGAAAATAAAAGCGAAACTGAAGTTGAAACTCAAGATAATCAGGAAAAATATGACGAACTTCTTGAAGAGTTAACCCTGAAAGATGAGGAGTTAACAAAACTCAAGGAAGATTTTGAAAAACAGGAAGCTGAAACTCAGGAATATATCTCATTATCCCAAAGACTTCAGGCAGATTTCGAAAATTTCAAAAAAATTACCGACAAGCAGAATAAGGAAATTATCAGATTTGCCAATGAAAACATCATAAAAGAGTTTCTCGACTGTTATGAGGATTTCGGTAGAGCTTTGGAAATTGAAAATGATAAAGATCTAAAAGAAGGAGTACAACTCATCTACAATAAATTTAATGATATACTGACCAAAGAAGGCGTGGAAGAAATTCCTGCAAAAGGAGAAAAATTCGACTTTACCCGTCATGAAGCATTGATGACACAGGAATCAGAAGATGTCGAAAACGGATATATTATAGATGAACTGATGAAGGGATACATGTATAAAGACAAGGTCCTCAAATACTCCAAAGTAATTGTATGTAAAAAATAATCATGTTTATTAAATTATTCATAAAAAAAATAGGTGATAATTATGTCTGACGCTAAAAAAGAAAAAATTATTGGTATTGATTTAGGAACAAGTAACTCAGCAGCATCCGTGCTTGTAGGAGGTAAACCAACCACAATTCCTTCTGCAGAAGGAGCAAGCCAATACGGTAAATCCTTCCCAAGTTATGTTGCTTTTACTGAAGACGGTCAAATGTTAGTTGGAGAACCTGCAAGAAGACAAGCAGTAACCAACCCTGAAAATACCATAAGTGCAATCAAAAGAAGCATGGGTACCGACCACAAGGTAACCGTAAACGGCAAACAGTACTCTCCACAGGAAATTTCCGCATTTATCCTGCAAAAAATCAAAAAAGATGCAGAAACCTTCTTAGGAGAACCAGTTGAAAAAGCTGTAATTACCGTACCTGCTTACTTCGACGACAACCAAAGGACCGCAACCAAGGATGCAGGAACCATTGCAGGACTTGACGTTGTAAGACTCGTTAACGAACCTACCGCAGCAAGCCTCGCATACGGTCTTGACAAAGCGGATGAAGAGGATATGAACATCATGGTATACGATTTAGGTGGAGGTACCTTAGACGTAACCATCATGGAATTCGGTGGAGGAGTATTCGAAGTAAGATCAACCAGCGGTGACACCCAGCTTGGTGGTACCGATATGGATAACGTATTGCTCAAATACCTTGCAGATGATTTCAAAGCTAAAGAAGGCGTTGACTTGATGGACAACGACCAAGCAGTGCAAAGATTAAGAGAAGCTGCTGAAAAGGCAAAAATCGAGTTATCAACCACTACAACAACCGAAGTCAACTTGCCGTTCATTGCAATGGGAACTGACGGAACCCCTAAAAACTTAATCATGTCTCTTACAAGAGCCAAATTGGAAGAGTTAGTTGATTCCATTGTAGAAAAATCAGGCAAACCAATGCAACAAGCATTAGACGATGCTAAAATGAGCAAAAGTGATATTGATAAAATTATCCTGGTTGGTGGACCTACCAGAATGCCAATCGTGCAAAAATATGTTGAAAAATTCATAGGAAAACCAATCGAACGTGGTATTGACCCAATGGAATGTGTATCCATGGGAGCAGCCATTCAAGGAGGAGTATTAGCAGGAGAAATTAAAGACATTGTTCTTTTGGATGTAACTCCATTATCCTTAGGTATTGAAACTTTAGGTGGAGTATCCACCACCTTAATCGAAAGGAACACTACCATTCCTACCAAGAAAAGCCAAATCTTTTCCACCGCTGCGGATAACCAACCTTCCGTAGACATCAACGTATTGCAAGGGGAAAGAAAAATGGCTGCAGACAACACATCCCTCGGACGTTTCCAGCTTGTAGGAATCCCACCTGCTCCTAGAGGAATCCCTCAAATTGAAGTGACCTTTGACATTGACGCAAACGGTATTATCAACGTGACAGCTAAAGATAAGGGAACCGGCAAGGAACAGGCAATTACCATCACTTCCTCAACAAAACTGTCCGATGAAGAAATCGAACAGAAAATCAAGGAAGCTGAAATGAACGCCGAAGCGGATGCAAAAAGACAAGAGGAAATTGAAATCAGAAACAACGCAGACTCATTAATTTACACTTCAGAAAAAACCTTGGATGAACTCAAAGACCAAGTATCTGAAGATGAAAAAACTAAAGTCGAAGGACTTGTAGCTGAATTAAGAGAACTTATAGCTGGCGATGACGTTGCTGCCATTAAAGAAAAGTCTGATGAATTATCCAATGTAGTTCAAGAGATTGGTGCTAAAATATACCAACAAGCACAAGCTGAGGCTCAAGCTCAACAAGCTCAAGGCCAAGATCCTAATGCTGGTGCTAAAGACGACGATGATGACACAATTGATGCAGACTATGAAGTAAAAGATTAGATTAAATAAAAAAGTTTTATTAAATTGTTAGGTTAATATAAAATCAGAAATCAGAATCAAAAAAATAAACTAACGATAAGATAAAACTTTTATTTTTTCTATTTTATTTTTTAAATGATCATTATTAAGGTGAATAAATGGCAGACAAGCGTGATTACTACGAAGTTCTTGGAGTAGATAAAACTGCAGATGAAAAGACAATTAAAAAAGCTTATCGTAAATTAGCCAGAAAATACCATCCGGACGTTTGTGATGAAGAAGGCGCTGAAGAAAAATTTAAAGAGGTAAGTGAAGCTTATGCTGTCTTATCCGATGATGAAAAGCGTCAAAGATATGATCAGTTCGGTCATGCAGGAATGGATGGGTTTACTGCAGAAGATTTCTATCAAAACGTCAACTTTGAAGACATTTTCCAAGGTTTCGATATAGGAAACATATTTGATATGTTCGGTTTTGGTGGAGGAAGTCGCAGCAGAGGCAGAACCGGTCCTCAAAGGGGTTCAGACATTTACACAGAAGTGCCTATTACACTTGAAGAAGCATTTAACGGATGCGATAAAGAAATCAAAATAACCAGAAGCGAAATTTGTCCTACATGTAACGGATCCAAATCCAAGCCGGGAGTGGAACCTGAAACCTGCAGGACATGTGGAGGAACAGGACAAATCAAAGAGGTCAGCAATACATTCTTAGGCCAGATGGTAAACGTAAGACCCTGCCGTGAATGTGGAGGTACCGGTAAGATAATTACCCAACCATGTGAAGACTGCCATGGTAAGGGAAGCAAAAGAAAAACCAAAACAATCAAGATTGAAATTCCGGAAGGTGTTGACGAAGGCAACCACTTAAGGGTTTCAGGTGAAGGAAACTGCGGTGAAGCACCTGGCCTTGAAGGGGATTTGATTGTTACAGTCCACATCAAGCGCGACAAAAAATTCACCCGTGAGGGAGATCACCTGTACTACGAACAGCAAATCAGTTTCCCGCAGGCCGCATTGGGAGACCTGATAAGCATTCCAACAATCGAGGGAAAGGAAGTCGAATTTAAGATTACACCGGGAACACAAAGCGGAACTGTATATAAATTAAGAGGTCAGGGCATGACCTCCTATAGGCATTCAAACAGAGGAAACATGTATGTTACAGTTAATGTAGTTGTTCCTAAAAAGTTAAATTCAAAACAAAAGGATTTACTTAAAGAATTTGCCGAAATAAGCGGTGATGAAATCAAACATGTTGAAAAAGGACTCTTTGACAGAGTCAAGGATGCGATGAAATAGATTGGCAGCTGCTGATTTATTTTTCCTCCATCACTAATTTTAAATGCCATCAAAAATCATTTTCCAAAATTCAGTTTTTTCACAGCAAAAAAGTATGACAATACTTGAATCAAGACCATTTTAAAATGATAGTTAGTGGAATTACTCAAACCAGATTTAAGTAAAAATTGATAATTTTTAATAGATGTTTAAAAAATTATAATCTTAATCAATTCATATACATTAAGAATTAATTTTCCAATTAAGTTGGCTAATTTTAATTAATTTAAAAAAAGAAAAAATTAGGAGATTGGATAAATCTCCTTGTGTTTATATTTTTATTCTTCTCTTTCTTCACACACAATTTCAGTTGATGCAGTAGAACCATAGTATTTGGTTGTTTGTACGAAATCAACAGTAACTGGGTAATTTCCTGGAGCTAATTCCGCAGTGGAAATGCTAACTTGACCATCAGCATCAGTTACAAGTTTGTAAAGTTCACCATCAAGATTTACTCTAAGAGTGAAACCTTTGATAGCCTTACCGGTATTGTTATTTTCTAAAGTAACAACCAATTCTTTTATATCGTCACTATATGAAATTGAAACGGTAGTGTTTGCCATAATAGGGACTTTTTCAGTTACTTTAGCACCATTATACTTAGTAGTGGCTTTAAAGGTAGCGGAAACAGTGTAGATAACACCAGGATCTAAGTCAGCAGCAGAAACTCTAACTTGTCCGTTAGCGTCAGTTACAAGTTTGTATGATTCACCGTGGAGTTTTACGGTTACACTGAAACCTTTAATTGCTTGACCGGTAGCATTGTTGGTTAAGGTAACAACCATTTCTTTGGTTTGCTCATCATAAGCAATTGCAAGTGCTGTGTCAGCTACAACAGTAACTTTTACAGTTGCTTTAGAAGCAGAATATTTAGTGGTTTCTTTAAAGGTAGCAGTAACGGTATAAATAGTTCCTGGAGTTAAATCAGCAGTGGATTGTCTGACTTGACCGTTAGCGTCAGTGACAAGCTTATAGGTTTCTCCAGCAAGTTTAATACGTATTGTGTAACCTTTGATTGCTTGACCTGTAACATTATTGGTTAAAGTAGCAACAACTTCTTGAGCATCTTCATCATAAATCAATGCGAGATCAGTAGGAGTTAAAGGAAGAGGGGTGTTGTCATAAACATCTGCATCACCAGTTGATGATACAGCTTCGTCTCCTCTAAGATCGGAAGCGAGCAAGTAATTGTCATGAACTGCACCGGTTGCATTTTTCATGTCAACTGCATATTCTGTGTCAGCTTCAACATGGTTGTTAATGATTGTAGCATCGACAGCTTCATATGATTCTTCACTTAACTGTACATTAATAGCGGCAGTGTTAACAACATCGCCTGCGGCAGTGACATAAATATGATTTTTATCCAAAGTAAATATTCCATCTTCAGCAAGATTAATGCCTAAACCGGTGGATTCGATTACGTTGTCTGCAATCATTGAATTTCCTTTAACATTGATACCCATGGAATTTTTAGGAGTTAAGGAATCTCCAGTAGATACAGTACCAACATTACTACCATAAAGGGTAATTTCATTACGGGAAATTGTACCTTCACCGCCTCTGACACTTGCAACAATACCATAAGTGTAGTTACCCATAGCAGTGATGGTACTGTCAACAATAGTGACGTTTTCACTAGCTACTTCATAACCCGCAGAAAGATAACCATCAGTAGTGATAGTGTTGTTTTCATAAGTCACACCTGCAATCGGACCGTTGTATGCGAAAGAATAAATAGCATATACAGCATCCGGAGCTGAAACATCAAGCACGTTATTGGAAACGATTCCAGTATTGGAAGGGCTTTCCACATTGATTGCATTAGCATAATGAGTATCAGCGGAAGCAGTAATATCATTGCCGCTGATGGTTAATTCATCACCCCATACGGAAACCGCGTACATATAATTATGGCCTGCAGCAGTAATTGTGTTATCATTAATCACAATATTCTTGGATGGGATGTAAAATGTTTCCCAATCATCATTCATGTAAACGACACCTCTTACAGCAATACCATAAATAGTGTCAGCGTAACCGCTAAAGCTAGTGTATTCTATATCAACAGTGTTATTTATAAATTGAATGCCGTCAACCAAATAGAATACAATTCCATCTGACAAGTAATTAACAATCGGATAATTACTATAATCCACATCAAGAGCAACAAGGTCTATGTCAAATGTGTTATCTTGGAATATAATGTTCTTAATAGTTCTTGTCTTGTTTACATTAGCATCGTAACCTTCAATACGAACCGCATTGTTGACTACAGTAGTATCAGCATTGCTCACGAAATTGATGGTGTTTTTAGTGAAAGTTATACCATCAGGAGAGTCATCACGAGCTGCTTTAGCATAAATTGCGTAACTGGATACCTCAGGATTATTGGCTTCAACAGTAATAGTGTTGTGGTTTACTGTAGTTCCAGCTTCTTCAACAAAGTTAAGACCGATATTGTTTGAATAAATAGTATTGTCCTCAATTACTGCAGGTCCTTTAATGGAAATACCCATTGAATTGTAAGAAGTGATAGGGTCTCCTAAAGGATCAGTACCTGTGTTAGAACCGTAAAGGGTAATTTCATTACCTTTGATTTGAAGAGGATTACTAATTCTACTTGCAAGAATACCATAAGTGTAGTTACCCATAGCATTAATAGTGTTATTAATAACAGAACTATCAGTTTCAAATAATTCCATACCTACAGAAAGATAAGAATCGGCAGTGACAGTGTTGTTAATGTACTGCATTTCCAATGCACCGTTGTAGTTTGAAGTATAAATACCATAAACAGTTTTTGGAGCTGAAACTTCAATCACATTGTCACGAACAACACCGTTAGAAGGACCTTCAATATTAATACCGTTAGCATAATTATCATCAGCAGTAGCAGTAATGGTGTTGCCGCTAACAGTTAAATCATCAGCCATAGCGGAAATCGCATACATATAACCATGACCATTGGCAGTAATGGTGTTATCTAAAATCTTAACATTATTAGACTGAACAGGTTCACCATAGTAAGCAGCAAAAGCATTGCCTCTTACAGCAACAGCAAAGATAGTGTCAGATGAACCTGCGACTCCATCATAATTTACAGTAACTGTGTTATTTACAAATTGAAGACCGTCAACAAAATAGAACACAATACCATCAGAGTACCAGATAGTATCCGGCCAATCATCATAATTAACCTTAGTGGATGGCAGGGTAATGTCGAAAGTATTTCCGCTTACTACAACATTTTCCGCAGAATATACATCTTCATAGTAATTTTCACTGTCATCATAACCTTGTACACGAATAGCATTGTTAATAACAGTACCGTCAGTATTTCCAACATAGGTTATTGTGTTGTTGAGAATTTTCAAACCAGAAACTGCACCTGCATAAATTGCATATGAATCATATCCTTCAAGAGCAGTATAAACAATTTTATTGTTGGATATTTGAGTGTTTGAAATTTCATCAGCAATATTAATTCCATACATATCAGGAGCAAGATTAATGGTAAATCCATCAATAGTTACATCATTTGCACAAATCATAATAGAAAATCCGCCTAATGTAGCGCCTTCACTACCGGATAATTTAATTGAATCCTCAATAGTCAAATAACCTATTCCTAAATTACTGAAATCCCCTTCAAAGATTAATTCATCATCAGTTACATTATCTCTTAATGAACCGCTTTCATCAAAATAATCAAAGAAAGTGTCTTCAGTTACCACACTTGAACTGCCTGCACCGACAGCTTCAGTGTCTGCAGCAATGCTTAAAGCATCGCTTCCTCCAGCCATTCCATCAGATGCATCGTTTAATGCAACATCATCAGCAGCGAATGTAGCGCCTACAGACAATATCATTAAACAAAGCATTACCAATGAAACAACTAAATACTTTTGTTTAATAGTTACACCTCAGTTTAAATAAATTTATTTAAATAATAGTTCAATATATTTGATAAAAAAATATTATAAATTGACTACAATTAAAATTAGTAATTAAATATATTTAAAAGTTTTTAAAGTTAAATTGAAAAAAAAATAAAATAAAGGTTAAAACCTTTATTTTGAATTAAATTTTAACTGCGCATCAGCTACAACTGATAATTTACCTACGCAACTGCAGGCATTACATTAGCCGAATACAGCATTTTCCTTGCCTTATACGTACTATCACCTGCAAATGCAATATCAATTATGTATTTGCCATGACCGACATTAGGCATTTTGATAGTGCCGTCTGAAGCAGTTTTTAGACTATATTCTGTTTCTCCGATTTTCAATGTAATCTTCTTATTGGAAAGAGGATTGCCGTTAGCAGCCATAAACTTAGCTAGAACACCGTTTGCATAAACATCAGAGAATATTTTAACATCCGGACTAGCCGCACTGACTTTCAGATTGGCCTGTTTGCTGATTGAAGGAATGCCGTCTCCAGTCACATTAGCTGAAATCGCATAGTCGCCGATTGCATAATTGATCTTGGTTATTAAAGTGGCGACACCATTTGCATCAGTGACTGCACTGCCAATGAGATCGTTGAGCTTGTAAAACTTAACTGTCAAGCCTGAAACTCCATTGTTTGCAGCATTAGTAACAGTGGCAGTGAAAGTGGCATCGGATGATTTTTCTACTGAAACATCGTTGAAGTTGACTTTGATGCCTGCACTGTTAATTGATAAGGTAGCTTCATTACTGCTGACAGGATAGTTGAAAGGCATGTTATTTAATGCTTTTATATAAGCTCTAATCAAATAATCTCCATTATCATATGATATTTTAGTGGATTTTTGTGCAACACCATTTCCGTCAGTAGTAGCTTTATCCAAAAGAGTCCATTTTCCATTAACATATATCTCAAACGGCACCTCTATCCCAGAAATGCCCTCTCCAAGACTATTTTTAACAACAGCCTTGAGAATAACATTATTATTTTTAATTGCAGATGCGTCATCAATTGATATATAAAGATTTCCTTTATTGATTTTAAATGTAGATGAAGAAGTAACTTCACTGGTCAAATAATTCCTTTTAGAACATATTGCCTTAATATAGAATTGAGCATCCTTGTCAAAGATATCCCATCTATAATTGATGGTGGCCTTACCATTTCGAGAGGTTGTATTTCCAATTTCTTTAATATTTCCATCACTCTTACGGACTATGAAGAATTTAACAGAAGTTCCGCTATCGATATACATGGAAACAGTTGACATTTCCAAATAAACCGCACTAACAGGGTTAATTTTAGCACTGAAAGTGTATTTATAATTATTATCGATTATGTTGTTTTCTGTATTGTTGATGGCCTTGTCACCAATACCCTTTTCAGAGTCAAGATAATTTTTAGAAATGTTGTTGTCAACAGCCCTATCATCAACAAGGATTGCATATCCTTTCAATG
>NZ_JBGVOG010000064.1:0-20012 GCF_045126245.1 Methanobrevibacter sp.
ACAGAGAGACATTTGACCCCTTCTCCAAGGCAGTCCCTAAATTCGTATATGAAAGAAAAGGCATCTAATGGAAGAATTAGTTATCCCAATAATTTCTTGTCAGACTCAAAGCATTTTGCAATTATTTTTTCGCTTATCACATCGGCCGGATCGTCTGCCGAAACAACATTCCACTCATATGTAACCTTGCTTGTCTTTGAACGAACTTCCCTTAAAGCGTCTATGTTTTCAAACATTTCCTCATCCTCATTACGTGACTTGATACGCCTTAAGGACTCTTCGGGACTTACATCCAAAAAGAACATGCAGTCTGATTTCGGAAGAACAACAGAAACGATCTTATACACGATGACGTTCACCACATTTGGAAGATATGCAACGGCCATAGTATACCTTGAAAAGATTAAGACATCTGTATCTTTGTTATAATAGTACATATGAACTGACCTTAATGCGTCAAGGCCGAAATAAACTGTAGCTTTTAAGTGATTTATTTTGCCGGACTGCAAAAGGGCCTGTTTTGATTTTCTGCCGAATTTATTATCGCAGCAGGGATGTGACCTGACTGTTACCTTCCTTCCCTGCTTTTCATATGCATCAACAAGCAGATTAACCTGAGTGTCCTTTCCGCATCCGTCCAGACCATCAATGACAATAAATTTATTCATAAACTCACCTAATCAATCGGATAAAATTCAGTATATTTAGAATTCCGCTCTACTGGAGTTCTTCCCAAGTTTCTGACAATATTTCCCAATGTTTCGATTGATGCTTCAACTCCATCAGGTGCACCTGAAGCCTCTGAAAGTTCATCTCCACCTAATGTTCCACCCAAATCATTGGCTCCTGCAGTCAGGGACACCTGTGCAAATCTGTATCCCATTTTTACCCAGGACACCTGTATATTCGGAATCAAATCCCTCAACATAAGTCTGGAAACGGCATACAGTTTCAAATCCTCTGTTCCTGTAGCGCCAAGATTTCTTTGACCTTCCAAAAATATCGGGGAGTGCTCGTGCATAAAAGTCATCGGGATGAATTCTGTAAAACCACCGGTTTCCTCCTGCAGGCGACGAAGAATGTCAATATGTTCAACACGTTCCTCTAAAGTTTCCACATGACCGTACATTATTGTAGCAGAACCCGGAATTCCAACTTCATGAGCTGTTCTGACCGCATCAATCCATTCCTGAACGCTTACCTTTTCAGGACAAATTATCTCACGGGAGCGGTCTGTTAAGATTTCGGCGGCTGTTCCGGGCAATGTATCCAAACCTGCAGACTTTAATCTTTCACATGCCTCAGCCATATCAATGCCTGATAGGATTGCAGCATCATTAATCATGGTTGGTGAAAATCCATGAATCATGACATCAGGATGCTCTCCTTTAAGAAGCTGCAAGAGATGTTCGTAATATTCAATATCCGCATCAGGTAAAACCCCACCCATCAAAGTAAACTCACGGGCTCCCTTTTCAACAGCCCCTTGAGCTTTTGCCAATATTTCTTCATCAGTCAAAATATATGCTTCAGGGTCATCCGCATCCTTTCCGAATGCGCAAAATCCGCATCGGACAGTGCAGATATTGGTGAAGTTGATGTTGCAGTTGTTGATGAATGTAACATTGTCTCCAACAATTTCATGCCTTAAATAATCGGCAGCTGCAAGCAACGGATAAAAATCAGAACCTTGGATATTCATTAAATGATTGGCTTCTTCAACAGTAATATCCTCATCTAGGGATTTTGTCAGAATTTTCTCTGTTTTAGAAGATACCGGTAGTTTATCAAACATGATTATATATTACTAATAAATCAAATAAAAAGGTTTCTATTAATTAAATTAAATGTATAAAAATTTGCAATTATAAAAATTAAAATATTGAATTATAATTAATCAAAATTAAAAAATATTGAAAAATATTCCACTTAAGAAATAAAATATTTATTTAACGAATGAAAAACATATTTTAAGATGTGATAAAATGGACAGTAGTGAAGCTATTTATAATGCCCTTAAAGATGCCGGAATTGACTTTATTGTAAGCGTTCCATGCGTTAACTTATCAAAACTGTTGGATATGGTTGATGAGGATGAAGAGATAATACATATTCCGGTTACCCGTGAAGAGGAAGGAATCGGAATATGTGCAGGCGCTATTCTTGGAGGGAAAAATACTGCAATACTTATGCAGAATTCCGGTCTTGGAAACTCCATAAATGCCTTAAAATCATTGATGGAACTGTATGAATTTCCTATGCTTATGATAATGAGCCATAGGGGAACTGAAGGGGAGACAATATGCGGACAGGTGCCTATGGGAGAATCAACTCCAAGAATTCTAGAAGCGATGGATTTTAGATTTTTCAAGCCTGGAAATCCTGAAGCCGCTTATGAGGACATCATGAATTCATGGGAATTGTCAAAAGAAGAAGGAAAACCTGTTTCAATACTTTTAGAAATCAGTTATTGGTGATAATATGGCAAGAAGAGAAGCAATAATGGACATTATGAAAAATATTGGCGATGAACTTATCATTTGCAATATCGGATTTCCGTCACGTGAATTATATGACATTATGGACAGGGATGAAAATTTCTACATGATCGGTTCCATGGGGCTTGCATCATCAATCGGCTTCGGCCTTGCATTATCCAGACCGGATAAGGATATTGTTGTGATTGACGGCGACGGGTCACTTCTAATGAACATGGGCTCACTTGTTACAATATTTGCAAATAACCCTTCCAACTTGACTTGGATTGTCATAGATAACGGGGCTTATGGTTCAACTGGAAATCAGGATACCTATGCGCAGTTAATTGACTTATGTGAAATAGCAAAAAGCGTAGGTTTTAAAAACAGCTTTAAATTTGAAGATATTAATTTATCCGAGATAATAAAAAGTGAAGATACCAGTTTTATAGTATATGAAACTGAAGCTGGAAACTCATCTGCACCGATTATTGACTTGAGTCCTGTTGAGATAAAGGAAAGATTCATGAAATCAATTAATACAAAACTCATTTAGACAGCTTGAACTTAATATAATTCAGTTATTTCATATGCTTTTGTCTAAATTATTAGTAAATTATGATTAAATAAATATAAACACATCTAATTGATATAAAAACATTATTAATGGAATTTCAAAAATAATTAGTATGGACGAAGATAAATTATATAAAATCCTCGGATATGTTAAAGTATCCCCTTACAGAACCAACACATTAAAAGCGCTCCGCAATACCTTAAAGATGCCATCTGAAATTGCAAGAGAAATTAATCTAAGCACCAGCCAGGTATCAGCGGCATTGTCTGATTTGAAAAAAGAAAACCTGGTGGTTTGTGTTAATGAAGAAGCAAGAAAGGGAAGATTATATAAATGTAGCGAATTGGGTTTGGAAATAATCAAACTGCTGAATTAATCCAAATGCTCCACAATTTCGTGCCCGACATTGGTTAACCTGTATATTCTATTTTTCCGTTTTTCCTCATTAATGCATTCTGCAACCTCATGATCTTTTAATTCTTTTAAGACTTTGGAAATATGATTCACACGAATATTAGAATCATTGGCCAATTCAGTGGGAGTCTTTTCACCCTTCTGCAGGGATTTTACTGCCTTTGACCTGTAACTTGAAATATTCACATATGCATATTTTTTTAGAGTTTCATCATCCATGATATTTTCCTCAAAGTTATTAATTTATACATTACACATTTTTATCTATATTATAAATTGTGTTAATTATATGTATTTAAAAATTATGGTTATCGATTAAATTTGATTAAATGAAAATAACAGTGCAAATTTCAGAGTTATTTTGAAAACTCATTAAAATAATGAACTAATTTTCTAATAATTTTAAAGACATTATGAAAAAAATCTATATTATCTTGTAGTGGTGTATATGGATTAAATAAAAAAAGAAAATTTAGGAGATTTTATAAATCTCCTTTTTCATGTTTAAATTTTTTCAATCACTAAAGTTTCAGTGGTAGGATAATACTTGGTACCGCCTTTAAAGGTAACAGTAACAGTATAATTGCCTGGAGCTAAATCAGCAGTTGAAACGCTGACTTGACCGTTTTCATCGGTTACGAGCTTATTAGTTACACGGTTAAGTTTAACTCTTAAAGTGAAACCTTTGATAGGTTGGCCAGTAGCATTGTTAGTCAAAGTAGCAACTAATTCATCAGTTTCATCATTGTAAGTCACTAAAATTGTAGTGTTTGCTTTAACTAATATTTTAATGCTTTCTTTAGCAGCATTATACTTGGTAGAGTCTTTTAAGGTAAATGTAATAGTATGGTAAGATCCTGGAGCTAAATCAGCAGTTGAAACTTTAACTTGACCGTTTTCATCAGTAACAAGTTTGAATGTTTCACCATTCATTCTGATGTGGAGACTGTAACCGTGAATAGCTTCACCGGTAGCGTTATTAGTCAAGGTAGCAATTATTTCATTAGTTTCATTATCATAGACCAATGAAATAGCAGTGTTTGCTTTAACTGCTATATTTTCAGTTACTTTAGCAGCATTATACTTGGTACCACCATTAAAGGTAGCAGTAACAGTATAAACAACACCTTGAGTTAAATCAGCAGTTGAAACTTTAACTTGACCGTTTTCATCAGTTACAAGTTTATAAGTTTCACCATGGAGTTTAACATTGACTGTGAAACCTTTAATAGCTTCACCGGTAGCATCATTGGTTAAAGTAACGGTTACTTCTTTAGCGTCATCATCATAATCCACTGAAAGTGTAGTGTTTGCAACGATAGCGATTTTCTCGGTTGCTTTAGCAGCATTATACTTGGTACCGCCATTAAAGGTAGCAGTAACAGTATAAATAGTACCTGGAGTTAAATCAGCAGTGGAAACACTGACTTTACCATCAGCATCAGTTACAAGACTGTAAGATTCACCATCAAGTTTAACGACAACTGTGAAACCTTTAATAGCTTCGCCGGTAGCATTGTTGGTCAAAGTAGCAACAACTTTTTCAGCTTCTTCATCGTAAACCAATGCAAGTGTAGTGTTTGCAACGATAGCGATTTTCTCGGTTGCTTTAGCAGCATTATACTTGGTACCGCCATTAAAGGTAGCAGTAACAGTATAAATAGTACCTGGAGTTAAATCAGTAGTGGAAACACTGACTTTACCATCAGCATCAGTTACAAGAGCATAAGTTTCACCATCAACTTTAATACGTACAGTGAATCCTTTAATAGGTTGACCGGTAGCATTGTTGGTCAAAGTAGCAACAATTTCTTGAGCTTCTTCATCGTAAGCCAATGCAAGTGTAGTGTTTGCTTTAACGTTAATGTCTACAAATATTTCAGAAGGATTATAATCAGCACTACCATCATAGATGATATCAACCTCATGAGAACCTAAAGGTAAATCATCAAGGGATTGTACAGCTTTACCGTCAGCATCAGTTGTGACTGAGTAAAATTCCTCATCAATTAAGATTGCAATCTCAGCGTCAACAATAGGATCACCAGTGACATTGTCAGTCAATGTGACAGTTAACTCTTTAGCATCATCATCATAAACAGCTGAAATAACAGAATCTGCTTTAACAATGAATTCTATTGAAGTATTTGAAGGATCATATACCTCATTACCCTCATAAGAAATAATAGCTGTGTAAGGACCAGCAACTAAATCAAGAACTTGTACAGCTTGACCGTCATCACCAGTTGTAACAGGGTAAACATTTTCACCAATAGTGATTACAACATCAGCACCAGCAATAGGACTGCCAGTAGCATTGTCAATCAAGGTAATAGTTAACTCTTCAACATCAAAATCATCATAAACAGCAGAAAGAACAGTATCAGCTTTAATAATGAAGTCAACAGTTGCACTGGAAGCATTATATACATCACTACCATCATAAGTAACAACAGCAGTGTAAGGACCAGCAACTAAATCAATAGCCTGTACAGCTTGACCGTCATCATCAGTTGTAACTGGGTAAATAGCTTCACCAATAGTGATTACAACATTAGCACCAGCAATAGGACTGCCAGTAGCATTGTCAATCAATGTAACGGTTAACTCTTTAGCATCATCATCGTAAACAGCTGAGATACTTGAATCTAAGAGAATGACATTTAAAGTAGCGTTAGCTTCACTGTCTAATAATTCTCCAGAGAAGTCTATGAATTTAGCTGTAATAGTGTATTCACCAGCATCTTTGGTAATTTCAACATTTTGAGATGCGACACCTTCCATGACAGGCATGGTTGCAACTAAATCATCACCGAAGTATATTTCAACTTCTCCACCGTTAACGTCATCACCGTCAATTGTTTTGACAGTTACGTTAATCAATACATTGTCACCTTTTACTGCAGTGATATCATCAACTGCAACAACGGTTGGTGTTTTTACGTGATATAATTCTATGTTTTGGATGTCCACATTTGCAGCAACATATTTCAAATCAGCAGGAACTACATAATCAATTGTGAATTCACCGTTTTCCATTACGCCTTCAATAGAGTCGAATGTGGTTTCAATAATCACATCTCTTGGAATTGTAATTGGAGTTGCTAAGGTACCGTTTGTCTCACCGTCTGTGTAGGTATCTAAGCTAACAGTGATTTTAACAGTTTCTCCTTCAACGAATGGAGTGTCATTGGTTGCAGTTAAGATAACCCATCTTGAGATTGTTGGTTTGTAGTTATATCCTCCAACAAGGTCACTAGGGTCATCATTAGATCCCCACCAGTTATCATTAAGGGTTATTGCAGGAGCGACTTGGTCTGTTTTGTATCCGAATACTGCGTATCCAGCTGGATCTTTATTTGCAAATATTACTGAATTTGAAACATCTAATGTTGTAGCTCTTGCATAGATTGCTGCACCGTCATTATCAGCAGTGTTTCCTTCAAATAAGGTGTTTGTTATGGTTAAACTACCGCTTCTTTGATAGTTTGAAGTTCCAGCAATGTAGATTGCTCCACCACCAGTGGATTCTTTTCCGTTAGCATGGTTGTCCATGAAAATGGAATCAGTGATTGTGTAGTCAGCTTCAGCAAAAATAATGCCGATTGCTCCACCGCTAGAAGTGGTCAATGCTTCATTTGCTATGAAACTAGAATTAATGACTGTTAAACTAGAGAGTTGTTGAGCAAATATTGCTCCACCACCATTGTTATTGTCACCATTTGCTACGTTATTTTCAAATGTTGAATTGATTATAACCAATTCTGTGCCTGAATATTGATTGAATATTGCTCCACCCACTCTTGCAGTGTTGTTTGCAATGGTTGAATTTATGATTGTCAATTTACCTGCATTATAGATTGCACCACCATTGTTTATACCTGCTGAGGAGTTAGCTAAGGTACAGTTGATTAATGTTAAGTAGTTAGAGTTACCTAGTAATGCACCGCTGTCAACATCAGCAGCACCATTAATCATGATAAGGTTTGTCAATACAACATTAGCATCTGAACCTACATAAAGAAGTCTGTTAGCATTTTGAGCATCGATTATTACAGTACCTTCACCGGTAATGTTTAAGTCACTTGAAATGATTCCTAAATCCCCGGTTGGGTAAGTACCGGATAAGATAACGATTCTTCCTTCATCCGCAAGTTCGACTGCTTTTGCAATTGTAGCTACAGGGTCATCTCTAGAACAACCAGTATTGTTGTCATCACCGTCTCTTGCAACATAAATTACTTTAGGTATAACGATGACTTCAATAGTCACTTCAGCATTACCTGATTTAACAGTAATGTTTTCGCTTACGCGAGTGAAGTAAGTGGTTGAAGCTTGACCGTCAATTACAACTAATGTTTCATCCAATGCACCGGATGTGGAAGTTACAGTTACGGTAAATCCGTCAGGCAATACATCATCATAATCAGCAACACCAGAGGTTGAATTGGTCTTATCGAATGTGATGTCTAAAGCACCTGTTTCATTGTCATAAGTAGCGCTCATGATTACCCATTTAGCAACATTAGCATTGGTGTTTGCTTTGGAGTTGTCACCCCAGAAGTTGTTTTCAGCAGTTACAGCAGCACTATCTTTATATAATGCATAGTTAGCATCACCGTCTCTAGCTAAGATTACGGAATTGCTAATAGTGAATGAATTACCTGCTGCATAAATACCTGCATCTTCATATCCTGCATTATCAATGAAGACAGAATCGACAACGTTTACATTACAGGTACTTCCAGAACAATGAATCGCACCACCTAAACCAAAGCTTGATCCTCTAGTAGCAGTGTTATTGATGAAAGTAGAATCTCTAATGTTTACAGTCATTCCGCCCGCAATTTGCATTGCACCACCAGAACCTATATTTGCAAGGTTATTTTCAAATGTACAGTTAATGACATCTAAGCTACCTAAAATAGCACTTGTAGGTTTAGTAGCATAAATTCCAACAGCATGTTTACCTTTATTGTCTCTGAATACAGTATTTTCAACAACAGCTTCAGCACCAGTTAAATAAATCATACCATAATATGAATTTGCTCCAGTCAAGGACATGTCATTATCATAGAACAGGGAATTGTTAACAACTAAATTAGTTCCTGATTGAGAAGCAACTGCACCTCTAGAAGCTATATCATCATAGAATGTTGAATTATTGATAGTCATTGTACCTTTTCTATTATTAATAATATTTTCACTGGTGGAACCAGTAGCAGTATTATTATAGAATGTACAACCGTCAATAGTTACATTACCATCATCTAAGATAACTGCTGCAAATGCAGCTTTACCATTGGTAAAGACAATATTGGTTAAGTTAAGGTTTGCTGTGTTTTCAATGATTCTGTTTAAGTTACCATCGATAATTACAGTACCTTCACCGCGGATGTCTAAATCTTTATCAATGACTAAAGTAGCATTAAGAGTGTAAGTACCTTCAAAGATAACGATTTTACCTCTTTCAGCTATTTCGATAGCGTGAGCAATGGTAGCTACAGGTTCATCATAATAACCGACATTGCTGTCGTTACCGTTAGGACCTACATAAACGACTTCAAGGATTACAGGTTCAATAATATCAACTACAGTTGTGTTAACTGCATTAGCTGAAATGATATCGATTGTATCTTCACCACCGATGTCTGCAGTGTAAATGAAAGTAGCAACACCGTTTTCAGTAGTGATTTCTTGTTCATCAAATGCACCTTTAATTGCTTCTGCACTTACATCAACTTCAGGAATGGAACCAGTTAATTCATAAATGGTGCCTGTTGAATCAGTGTAGTGGTTAAAGTCAACAGTGAACTCAACTTGGTCGCCGATAGCTAAAGGTTCACCTGTGTAGTTGTTGACTACGTTCATGACAACCCATTTGCTTGCATCGAATTCGCAGTCTTCATCTCCGTAACCGTAATCATCTTCGTAGGTACCGGTACCGATTAAATTGCTTGGGTCATCATTGGTTCCCCACCAGTTATATTTAGCGTCCATTAGATAATCTTCACCATTGTGGTAAATTACATTGCCTTTAGTGCCATCTATGATTGCACAGTTGTTTATTGTGAGGTCCCATCCGTTATAAATAGTATTTCCGTTTCCAGTAGCAGAGTTGTCCTCAAATTTGGAGTTGGTTATTACTGCTGTTCCCCATCTTCCGATGTTGATTGCACCACCAGTTGCAACACCATACACATTATCTTTAATAGCACGGTTATTAATGAAAGTAGAGTTGTTGATATTCATGTTGTAACCATTGATTGCACCACCGTTTCCATTAAGGACAGTGTTATCAATAAATTCAGTTCCATTTACATTCATTGTAACCTTATCACTGGTTGTATATACAGTTCCTAATTTACCTGTATTGTTTATAATGTGAGAATCGATTAAATTAAGGACTGTGTTTTTGGTTGTAGTGGACACATCAATTATGGCATAACCTGAACCTATATCTGATCCGTCATCAATGAATGCAACATTGTCTTTTAAGGTTGTATTGATGAGTGTAACAGTAATAGGCTTATTATATCCTACATTTACATTAATTATTCTTCCAGCAGTAGATCCAGAAATTACTGAGTCAGTAATAGTGGTATTACCTGTAGTGGTAACAATAGCTCCAAGATATGAGCCTGTACAATCACTGATATTTACATTGTTCATGAATAGATAAGCATCAGCATAATTATATACAGTAGCATATTGGTTTCCAATTCCATTAATTAATGCCAAATTATTTAATACAACAGTAAATCCTTTTACCGGACTTGAATAAGGCATTTCGATTAATTTTTCGATTCCATCAGCATCAATAACTACAGCACCGTTACCTGTAATGGTTAAATCATCAGTGATGACAATTGAAGCACCAGGAGTATAGGTACCTTCATTGATGATAATTTCATGAGATCCGCCAATAACAGTAGCAAGTTCAATAGCTTTTGCTATAGTGGCAACAGGAGCATCTTCAGAACCGTTATTGTTGTCGTCACCATCTTTGGATACGTAAATGATTCCATAGTATGGAGGAACTTCAGGAACAAAGGTCATTTCCACAAGAGCTTCATCACATGAAACGGAAACAACATCATACATGTCACCTACAGTGTAGGTTGATGTTTTGGTTGCGCCGTCTTTGATTGTGAAACTTGCAGGAACAAATGTTCCATGATCAGCAGCAAATTGAACTTTGTATGCTTTTGGAATTGCACCACCGGTCAATTCTTCGATTTCACCAGCAGTAGTGTTTACATGATTAAAGTCAACTGTTAATAATACTTTATCGCCAGGAATAGCTTCAGTAACATTAGCTTCAACGTTCATTATGACCCAATTGTCCATGGTAATGCTTTTGCCTTTTACTTTTTCACTTGGGTCGTTGGTTCCCCACCAGTTATTGTTAACAATAGCCACTCCTTGAGCTGCAGATGAAGTTCCATCCTTTGTTTCAATGGATAAATCATTTACGAGTGAAGAGTATGAAATATCTAAAACAGACCTATCAACATAAATTGCAGGATATGTAGCTATTTGATTGGTGTTATTTTCAATGATTGAATTTGTAATTGTAACTGTAGGGGTTTTTCCAGTAGCGGTTGTTATTTTAATGGCTACACCTGGACTACTATAAGAACTATCTTTTAAAGCTACATTATTGGTAATTATACAATTATCAATAGTTGCAGTAGCATTATAAAGTTGGAAAGCAGTAGAGTCATAATTTGCAGTATTATTATTGAATACAGAATTAGTTACTGTTACTGTATTTGCTTGTAGATATCCACTTGCACCATTATTTGCAAAGCATTCTTTAAAAGTAGAACCGTTGATTACTAAATTTAATGCATCAGTATAAGCACAGTAAGCAGTACAAATTGCTCCACCCCAACTGGAAGCAGAACAGTTAATAAATTGAGAATCATTTACCAAGAAATTACCTTTGGCATAGTATAAATATATTGCTCCACCTCTGCTTGAAGCAGAAATGTCTTCGAAGGTACAATGATCGATAGTTAAATCAAGATCCATGAGATTGGTCTGTGAAGGACCTGCAGCATATATGGCACCACCATATCTTGGATTATTATTTCTAAATTTAATGTTAGTAAAAGTAACTGATGGATTACCAGTTAATGTGAAAATGTTGTTTGTACTTGCATTACCGTCAATCACAACATTACCCATACCAGTAATTGACCATGCAACATCACTGTCAAGCACTATATTGTTTTCTGTGTAAGTACCTTGATTAATAATAATTTCACCGGATTTGGTTTTAGCAATCTCAACAGCCTTTGCGATTGTAGCTACAGGACTGTCTGCAGCACCAGTGTTATTATCGTCACCGTCTGGAGATACGAATGTAGTGTTATCGTCACCGATTACAGGTTCTTCTGTTGAAGGAATTTGTTTAGGTAAAGGAGTACCGTCATTTAATGTAAAGGTACCGTGGTCTTCAATAGCCCAGTTGTTTACAGTTACACCAGTAGGTTGGTCATTGCTACCCCAGTAGTTGGAATCTAAATTGTAAGAATTGGAATAAGCAACTTTAGTAGCAAATGTGTTGTTTTGAATATTGTTATAATTCATCTCAACAGCAACTTTATCACCATTAGCACCGACTAAATAGTTTGTTCCAGTGTTGTTTACAATAATAGTAGTTTCAACATTGAGCTGAGGATTAGCATTACCTGATTGAACCCAAAAAGTACTTCCTGATTCAAGAGTTCCTACACCCACATTATTATTAATGATTCTGGAATTTGATATGTTTAAATCACCTTTGGTTGCAATAAGTCCATTAGCACCAGTTAAAGTACAATCAACAATAGTTACATTGTCAATGATGGTAGGACCTGCAGCAGCTCTGTCAACATATATTGCACCAAATGTAGTGGAGGCAGTGTTAGTACTGCCGTTAATGACAGTATTTCTTATTGTGTAAGTATTAGTACCTGCACTTCCAAAATAGATAGCTGTTGAATATTTACCATTTGACCCTACAGTGTTTAAGAATTTACAGTTATCAATAATTACTTCACCAAATTTTGCATATATTCTGAGTGCTCCGTATCTTCCGGAACAACTATCGAAAACACAATTGGTGATGTAAACATTATTGTACTCAGAGGTACCACCAACAGTAATTACAGCACCCGCACCAGTACAAGCAATATCTTTGAAATACAAATTATTGAACACTAAATTGTTACAAATATTATATGTATTGAAAAATCCACTTGAACCAGCTTTAATGATTACTCCACCTTGACTTTCACCTTGGAAAGTTAAAGCTTTATCAATATTACTGATAGTAGTCTCTGTATATTCACCATTCTTTATAAATATTGTTTCTCCACCATTAGCAGCACTAACAGCGGAGGAAATTGATTTGTACGGATTGTCTTCCGTACCCATTTCGTCACCATCGTAACTACTATCCACATAGATAATAGTCTCCCCATCACTTAATAAGCCATCACCCGCATCAATGCCAATAGCATCAGCGTCTTCAGCAGTTAAGTTATTATTAAGCGAATCTGTTGCACTTACAGTACCCATAACACCTAAAATTACAAGTACCAGAAGCACACTAATAAAAATTTTCTTATTAATTTTCATTAAATCACTTCTACGATATTATAAAGTTAATAAGATAAAAAATAAAATTAACTTTACAATTAAATTATGTAACATTATAATATATAAATATTAAATATAATTGAAAAAAAATAAAATATATTTTAATTATTTGTGAAAAACAGTTTGAAAATTGAAAAAAAAATATTCTATAAACTATTCAATAATTACCCAAATATTGGGATAAATTTTATACAATTTTAAGTTTTAAACCATTACCTAAAAAAACAAATCAAAAACAAATTAATTATAAAAAAATAAAAAAGTCAGGAGATTAGAAATCTCCTTTGGATTTAAAATTTTACAAGGTCTATTGTTTCGCTTGTTCCAGAGTATTTGGTATTTCCTGAATAGGAACTTTCAATTGTGTATACTCCTTGAGGGAAATCTGCAGCGGAAACTTTAGCCTGACCGTTTGAATCGGTTTTTATAAGGTTTCTCTCACCGTTTATGGCAATGCCCACAGTACCTCCGACAACGCCTTTGCCGGTAGCTGTATTGATTAAAGTAGCAACGATTTCCTCAGTTTCACTGTCATAAGCCGCAGAAATGTAAGTCACTATTTTGTTTGTCTCACCAAATACCGCCCTAATTGATCCTAAATATTTGGCATTTCCACCATATGAAACTGATACCTTAAATGAGGTTAAATCAAAGCCTTCAAGGGAGAATCTGGCCATACCGTTTGAATCTGATTTAACGAGAGTTTTAACCTTATTTATAACGAAACCGACAGTACCTCCGACAACGCCTTTGCCTGTTGCATCATTGATTAATGTAGCAACAATCTCATTGGTCTGGCTGTCATAATACGCTTCTATATGTGTGGATATCTTATTTACAACTACATTGAATGCGGCATTTGCAGGGTCATATTTTGAATTTCCCGCATATGAAACGGTAGCGCTGTAGTTTCCGGCAGCCAAACCTGAAACAGTCACTTTGACAAGACCTGCAGAATCGGTTTTGGCAGTGTAGGATTTGCCGTCGATTTTAAATGCTACGGTAGCGCCTTTAACACTTTGATTATTGACACCATTTATCAAAGTAGCGACCAAATCAACATCACCATATTCAGCGAAAACATCTTCAACTATGAAATGGGTGCCTCCTTTAACAACAACATCAAGGGATGTGCTGGATGGCCTATACTTGGTATGACCTCCATAGGAAATTGTGGTAGGATAAGTTCCTCCAGCCAATCCTTTAGTGGAAAGCTTTGCCTGACCTGAAGAGTTGGTCTTGATTGTGTAGTCCACACCATTGATATTCACTATAAGTTTACCCCAACCGAGAGCTTTTCCGTTAGCGTCATTGATTAAAGTGGCAGTTAACTCGTTTGCGTCCGCATCAAAGACAGCATCAATACTGGTGTTTGCCCTGACTAGAATATTTTCAGTTGTTGTAGTTGGATAATACTTGGTACCCCCATTGAATGTAACGGTAACAGGGTATGTTTTAGGAGCCAAATCGGCAGTGGAAAGGCTGACCTGACCGTTAGCATCAGTTACAAGTTTGGTGGTTTTACCGTTAAGGTTGACTCTTAAAGTGAAACCTTTAATAGGCTGATTGGTAGCGTTATTTGTTAAAGTAGCAATCAATTGTGTATTATCATCATTATAATTTACTGAAAGAGTAGTGTTTGCTTTAATGATGATTTTTTGAGTTGTTGAAGCAGGATTATACTTGGAACCACCATTGAATGTAACGGTAGCGGTATATGTTCCTGGAGCCAAATCTGAAGTGGAAAATTTAGCTTGACCATTAGCATCTGTTACAGCCTTATAGGTTTTACCGTCAATTACAGCCCTTATAGTGAAACCTTTGATAGGTTGACCTGTAGCATCATTAGTTAAAGTAGCTATTAACTCTTCAGCATTAGCGTCATATTCTGTTGAAAGTACAGTATCTGCTTTAACAATAACACTTACAGTTGTTTTAGCGGAATTATAATTGGAATTTCCATTATAACTTACAGTGGCGGTGTAAGTTCCTGGAGCCAAATCGGCAATAGAAACACTACCATGACCATTGGCATCAGTTTTACTGGTATAGGATTTACCATTGATTTTGAATCCTACAGTAGCACCCTTAATAGGCTGACCGGTAACATTATTGGTTAAAGTAGCAATCAATTCCTTAGCATCGGCATCATAAACTGCTGAAATTACAGTGTTCACTTTACTTATATTGAAGATTCTTATGAAGTAATCCTGTTCATCTAAAGGAACATATTCATCATAAAGCATGTAATTAACATAAACATTATGATTGCCAGATTCATATCTTCCAACATATAAACTATGTGCTGTATTGTCCAAAATTTCAGCTAATTCTTCATCACGATAAGACAAATCAGGATCACCAATATCTTCAGAATCAATTGGGTCAACCCAAACATCTAAACAATAGTCTTCAAGATTACCTTCCGGCATTGGTGCCTTAAATTGAATATAAATGCCGTTATTCTTTTGATATGCATCAATTTCAACATTTCCGGAAGCGTCTTTGACTTCAAATCTATCTTGAGCAACAGTTTTGCCGCCAATTTCTAGTCTGCCTTGATATACTCCAGGCCATAAGTTTCCTAAAATATCTGTATAACCTTCATTAAAGACAAAATCGAGTTCCTCATGAAGTTCATCCACAACTGCTGCTTTTTTACCGTTAAGGTACAATGCTATTTCACTGTCCGGTGAAATTGGGGTTCCAAGATGTGTATCCATGCCAAAATTGGTGTACATGCAGTCTTTAAATGCAAATGTATTTTCAGTTACATTGACATAGAACTCGGTATCAACAGTTCTTTTATTATAATTAGGAGTTACGACTGTTAATTCAACATTATAGTAACCTGATTGGGTGATGTTTAGGCTGTTTAAACGGATATAATATCCTGGCCCTCTGTAAAACTCAATATATTCCATGTTAGATAAGGTTTCATTAAATACTTGTGTTCCGTTTACTTTAATTACTGCATATCCTGTGTCATTTTCACCTAAAGCAATTCTGAATACAGGTTCTGTAATGTCTTCTGCAACATCACCTTCAGTATAATAGGAGTTGATTGTAAATTCAACAGCTTTGAATGTGCTTGTATATTCTTTCTGGTCTCCATCAGGACCCACATTATTGAATATTACTGATACTTCATACTCTCCAAGTTCGGTGATTCCCAAATCATCCAAGAACAATGAATAATAATCATCATATATATATTGGCCCATTTCAGATATCTTAAATGTTTTATCCGCAAAGAATGCACCATCTTTTCTAATGCTAATTATAAATTCATCGTCACATTCCGGGAAATAAGTGAATTGAACTGCAGGTTCTCGTTCATCATCAAAAATGGAAATCTCTCCACAGCTTATATATGGAGTGTTGAAGAATATGATTTCTCCATTGCAGTAATATTCGTTTTCATCACCTTCATCAATTCTTGTAATGGTCACTTCACAGTCAACAGCACCGGAAATGTCCCACATTTTATCATCGATTCCCAAATCGGTAGTGGTCCATGTATATGCCCAATCTTCTATAGTAATATCATATACGTTCCATTCGGTTGCGATGATTTCTCCCCAGAAATCAATTTCAATAATGAATTTGGAAACATTGCCGAAGCTTTCCTGAATTACAGGAACTGATATGGCAACATCATGGTCGGCAACATTAGCCTCCCTAAACTCAGCATCAAAATCGTTTTCATCTGCTTTTTGCAACTCAATGTAGCCATCTTCACGGCAATCTTTGAAGAAGCGAAGTTCACGGATGTTTTCTTCATCTTCAGGATCATCATTTGTGATGAATCTGAACTCAATGATTGCTCCATCCTCAACTCCTTCAAATCCGTTTAGGTCAGATAATCTGATTTCAATCGGTAAATCATCACCTGTTACAGTATCCGGATTAATATCTTTTACAAAAATATCTTCCTCTTCATTCAAAGTTACATATAATGTACCTGAGTACCCAATATTGCCAAACTCATCGCAAGGGATATCGAGACTTGCAACAAGAGAATCTCCATCTAAATCCACATGGTCTTCAACATTTATGGAAGGAAGTTCATCTAATGATTCGAAATAAACTCTTCTGTCCGGGTCAACAATGACAAGTCTGAATCCTTCTTCTTTGGAAGCGGAAGTGTCTTCTGTGAAACAGAAATTGACAATTGAACCGTCTTCAAGTTCATGGAAGTTGAAAAGACTGGATGGAATATAATACCAAACTCTTCCATCATCATCAGTTTCCACATCATATTCATAATCATTGTAATTTATTTCAAAACCCTGAACTATGCAATCATCTTGTACAAATATATCAAGACTACCTATTATTCCTTCATCCGCAACGACAAGGGCAATAACTGAATCACCATTACTTGGGTCTACAGGACATGGAGGCAATCTGAATTCAGCGTCACTAATAGGATTAAGTGGATCAAATCCGAATCCTGACTGGTCATTTACGACATAAAAAGCACCGAAACCGGATCTCATACCCACAGTATTGAAGAAATTTAAATAAAGAATATTATCTTGAGTTTTAAGATAATCCAAATTCTTTATGTCACCATAAGTAATACTATATTCATCACCGTCATGAATTTGCCCAATATCCTTTCTTAAAAGTTCATAATTGTTAACGTCAGAAATTGTTATACTTCCAGCAGTTTCACAAGAAAATTGAGCGACCATGACTGTCTGTTCATCCGCATCGGCATCAGAAAGGTTTATATGACCTTCCGAATAGAAGATGCATGAATCCTCTTCATCTACAACAAAAGTGGCGTTGTTTAAAAGAGAATCAGAATCTGTTGAATCTTGTGATAAAGTATCCATATCGCCGGATGCACTTACAGCACCAATCGTTAGGATTGCAAGCAATATGATACTTACTATCATCATCTTTTTAAATTTCATAATTTTTCTCCCTAAATAAATAAAATCGAAATAATTATACGCTTTAAATAAGACTGTATAAAAAATCCTATTTACTTTAATTTTTATTAGAAGATATATTTATATATTATATAACTTAAAAAGACAAAAAACATGAAAAAAGATAATATTTGAAAAGAAACTGAACAATGTTTAGCAAATGCAAAAAAACAAGAATAAATTAATCTTTAAAAAAAATAAAAATTTAAAAAAAAAGAATTAAAACGCATATCATGCTTCATTTAATTCTTCAATCTTTTTATCGAAATCCCTCAATTTACGGGCAAGTCCTGTAAAGTATGGAATATAAACTTTTGAAAAAGTAACCCTTTCCGGATTTTGACCCATCTCTGCAATGCGCTCTTTTACTCTTTCGATCTTACGTTCCACCTCATCATACATCAAATCTCCCGGAAACTCGCCAATAAATATTCCATCAGCACCGTTTTCCAATGCATATCTGATGTGCCTTGGCCTTACACGGTTGACAGAGATGACCTTGATGATGTGTATTGATTCCGGATATGACAATCTGTTAACACCGATGTTATCGGCAGCAGTATATCCTATATTGTCAAGGAAAACCAGTATCATACGTTCATCTTCTCGTTTTTTGGACAATACCCCACCAATTGTTGCCATGATTTTCTCATCAATATTGCCGTTTACCGTAATTGCCCTTTGCCTACATCCGATAAGACATTTTCCGCAACCGGTACAGCTCATAGGATCAATGTAAATTTCATCATCCTGTATGCTCATGGATTTATATTTGCATCGGGCAATACATTCTCCGCAGACAGTACATTTTTCCTCATCAATTTCTGCAATGAACGGTTCTATTTCAACCCCGCCGTAGTTATACTCTGAAACCTTGGATGCAGCTGCGGTCGCCTGCATAATTGAATCTGTAATGTCTTTTGGATCCTGTGCGGTTCCGCATACAAATATTCCCTGCACATCGGTAGCTACAGGCTTGATTTTCGGATGGGATTCCTTAATGAATCCGTCTTCGGTTGTTCCGATGTTTAATGTCTCTGCTATCTCAACAGTTCCTTCGGATGGCTCCATTGCAGTCGACAATACAACCATATCCGCTTCAATTTCTACAAACTCACCTTTAAGAGTATCTTCTGTCCTTACTATGAAATTGTCTCCTTTCTTGACAACCTCACCAGGACGTCCTCTTAAGAATCTTACCTCATTTTCCTGAGTGTGCTTGTAGTATTTTTCAAACATTCCAGGAGTCCTAACATCAGTATAGCAGATTAAAACATCAGTATCTGGATATTTATGCTTAATGATGTTTGCGTTTTTAAGCGCAACGGTACAGCATATCTTGGAACAGTACTTATGGCCGTCGGGCTTTTCGTCCCTTGAACCAACACACTGTATCATTACGACACGCTTTGGAACTTCGCCGTTGGCCTTTAGGAGTTTACCCTTTGTAGGTCCGTTTACGCCTGTGATACGTCCCAATTCTGATTGAGTGATTACATCATCATACCGAGTATATCCATATTCTGGACGCTTTTCCATGTCAAATAGCTTGTGACCTGTTGCAACGATAATTGAACCCACCTGCAAAAGGGACTTTTCAGGCTTTCCTTTAAGTCTGATTGCTTTCATATTACATGTTCTAAAGCAATCCCCGCATTTTGAACAGTTATCCATATCAATAACATAGCTTTCAGGATATGATTGTCCGAAAGGCCTATAAATAGCTTTTCTTAATGATAAATTGTCGTTCCAGTCATTTGGACCTTCAACTTCACAAACATCGGCACATTTGCCACATGCAATACATCTATCCGGATCGACATATCTTGGAGATTGTTCAACAATTAAATTATAGGTTCCGGCTCTTCTTTCAGCTTCAATAACCTTGGCGTTGGTCATGACTTCTATATTCTCATTCCAGACCAGTTCATTCAGGATTGGATTTAGAAG
>NZ_JBGVOG010000065.1:0-4982 GCF_045126245.1 Methanobrevibacter sp.
TATCATGATATGAAAACATTTAAATACATAAACATATCATAATATGTTAATATATAATATATGTGATGAATATGGAAAATAATAATCTTGAAAATAAAAACGATGATATATGTGAAGTATTCAACTCTCATGAAGATGCCGTTCAACGTGTAAAGGAGAAAATGCCTTCACAAGAGGAATACTCTGATTTATCAGAATTTTTTAAAATATTTGGAAATCCGACAAGATTAAAAATTATTTCCCTACTTTCTGTTGAAGATTTATGTGTATGTGACATTTGTGAGGCACTTGAATTAAATCAAACAACTGTGTCAAATCAGTTAAGGATATTGCGTGCGAATAATATTGTTAAATACCAAAAAGAAGGTAAAATGGCCAGATATTCTCTAACAGACCTCCATATTGAGATGATTTACAAAGTAGGTTTAGAACATATATTAGAATAATTTTTAATTGGTGATAATATGGCTGAAAATAGATGCTATGATGCGGATTGCAGTGATGAAAATTGCCGCAATCCTGAACATTACAATTACATCTGTTTTGATCCTGAATGTGAAGAAGTTCACTGTGAAGATTCTAATCATTATGATAAACAGTTACTAAGAGATTTTCAAGAAAAGACTGATTTAAGCGTATACGACCACAGAGAAGAAATCGATTACGATGAAGATGTTGATATAAGTCTTTGTGGCTGTCCTGATTGTGCAGATGATGAGCATGACCACAATCATGACCATCACGGGCATGAGCATCATCATGAGCATGATCACGACCATAGTCACGAGCATCATGACCATCATGAGCATGAGCATCATCATGAGCATGATCATTCTCATAAGGAAGATGTCTGTACTGATGATGATTGTGGTTGCCATGATCACGACCATGATGATGAAGACATTGAATTTAGCCTTTGTGGTTGTCCTGATTGTGCTGATGATGACGATGACCATGGACACGACCATGGACATGGCGATGGAGAATTATTGGCTGAAGGAAAACCGTTAATAGCAAATAGGCCTATCCAAATCATCGTTGCAAGCGGAATGCTCTTTGTTTTAGGACATGTTTTTGAATGGCTGTCATTTAGCCCAACAATTGTGACAATTACATATATACTTGGTGCGGTAATTGCAGGTTATGAAATAGCCGTTTTGGCTTATAAATCATTAGTAAATAGACACACTATCGGTCCTGCAATGTTAATGTGTATCGCTTGTGTTGCTTCATTTATTATTGGGCATCCAGAAGAGGGTGCTGCAGTAACTTTCCTCTATTATATTGCGGAATTTTTAGAAGACTATGCAGAGCATAGAGCTAAACGCTCAATTAAATCATTGGTTGAAATTGCTCCAGATACTGCGAGAGTTAAAGTGGGGGATAAAGAAGAGATTAGGAATGTAGATGAAGTGGAGATTGGGGACATTGTCATTGTAAAACCAGGTGACAAAGTTCCTTTGGATGGTGAAGTCATCTTAGGTTCCTCTTCAATTAACCAAGCATCAATTACTGGTGAAAGTGTCCCTGTTTTAAAGGAAGTCGGTGATGATGTATTTTCTGGAACTGTCAATGAAGATGGATATCTGGAAATAAGGGTAACTACTGCCGCTAAGGATTCAGTAATCTCAAAAATTGTAACTTTGGTTAAAAGGTCTCAGCTCAACAGGTCTGAAACAGAATCTTTAGTTGAAAAGGTGGCCAAATATTATACTCCTATCATGATGGTTGCAGCAGCTATTGTAGCTTTCATACCGCCATTGTTATTCGGTCAAAACCTAACAGATTGGGTTTATAAGGCTCTTTCACTTCTGGTAATTTCATGTCCATGTGCATTCTTGATTTCAACACCTGTGGGTATGGTTTCCGCCATTACTTCAGCTACCAGAAATGGAGTCATCATTAAGGGCAGTACCTATGTTGAAGAGATGCGTAATGTCAAAGCGGTAATCTTTGACAAGACAGGTACCTTAACTGAAGGAAAGCTTAAATTAAGTGATGTTGAAGTTCTTGATGATAATTTATCTAAAGAGGATATTGTTAAAATTGCAGCTTCCCTGGAGTTCCAGTCTTCCCACCCGATTGCTCAGGCAATCGTTAATTATGCAGATGAAAACAATATAATTTTTGATGCCATTGAAGAATTTAAAAATGTTCCGGGTAAAGGAATCGTTGCCAACATTAACGGTGAGCAGTTCTATGCTGCAAATGAATCTTTAATTGAAGGATCCAGCTTTGACATCTCTAGAGATGAAATTAACAGGTACTCCAGTGAAGGCAAAACATTGATTTTTGTCGGAAACTCCGAAAAGGTTTTGGGTATTATAACCGTGTCAGATAAAATCAGAGATAACGCAGTAGAAGTTATCAATGACTTGAAAAATCAAGGCGTACGTACCGTAATGCTTACTGGAGACAATAAGATTGCGGCAAAAAGCGTTGCAGATGAAATTGGAATCGATCATGTCTATTCCAATCTGCTTCCTGAAGACAAGTTAAACATCCTGGATACAATAAGAAACAAGTTTGGTGATGTTGCCATGGTTGGAGATGGAATCAACGATGCTCCGGCACTGGCGCGTGCAAATATCGGTATCGCCATGGGTGCTGCGGGGTCTGATGTAGCCATTGAGACAGCAGATGTGGCATTGATGCAGGATGATATTTCAAAACTGCCATATTTGTTTGCCTTAAGCCATAAGACAATGAGAATCATTAAGGAGAATATTACTGTAGCAATTGCAGTAAAGCTATTGTGTGTAGTGCTTGCTGTGTTAGGCATTATCACATTAATGATGTCTGTTGGTTTTGGAGATTTGGGTTTGACTTTATTGGTTATACTAAACTCATTTAGAATTGGAATGGTAAAAGATCCGCTATTCTAATTTTTCTTTTTTTTAAAACATTCATGATTTAATCTTATATAGGATTCCACTTGCTGTTAGAATAAGGACGGTTATGATTGAATATACGATTAAATTAATTAATTCAGGATTCAATAGAAGGTTGGAAACTCCCATTAGCCACATGATGATGATAAAAATCGGCAATACATATTTAATGATGATAACCCATGTTTTGCCTACTTTGATTCTTGAATTTTCATTTAGAACTGGTATGAGTGATTTGATATCATAAATCCATCCAAAGATTATGCATTGAATTGCAACAAATAGCAAAATGCCAAAAGTATTTGCAAATTCATCAACAATGCCGACAAGGTAACTGCCGATGTTGATTGTAAATATTAATGAGAACATACATGCTATGGCACAGACTATTGTCACTGATTTTTTACGGGACATTTTAAACTTGTGCAATACTGAATTTATCACGGGCTCCATCATTCCAATAATGGAGGTCATTCCAGCAAAGAAAATAACTAAAAAGAATAATGGTGCTAAAATATGTCCTATAGGACCCATTATATTAAATATATTTGGGAAAACAACAAATATTAATCCAGTTCCTTCACTAATTATCTGAATCATAGGAATTCCTGAGTTAAATGACATATATCCTAAAATTGAAAAAACGCCAAATGCGGTAAATATCTCAAATAGGGAATTTGATATGACCACGATGAATACATTATCTATCAGTTTGGAATCTTCAGGAAGGTAGCTGGCTAGTGTCACTACAATGGCCTGTCCCATGCTTAATGAAAATAAAATTTGGGAGAATGCCGCAAGCCATACATTAATGTTTAAAAGCATATTCCAGTCAGGTTTGATTAGTGTTTCAATGCCGATATATGCTCCCTGAAGCGTTAAGGCATAGATAATAATGCCGGCCATCATCACAAAAAGCAGAGGAATTGCTATTTTTGAGAATTTTGCAATTCCCTCATTTAAGTTTTTATGTGAAATTAGCCAGGCTAAAAACCAAACAAATACTACACATAGAGTAGTAGGAATTAAAAATGAAATAGGGTTGGATAAATTTGAACTTCCGCCAATGGTTTTTGTAAAGTACAATGCAGGGTCATTTCCCCATGAAAACGTGAAGCTGGAAAATAGATATGCCAAATCCCATCCTATAATGACCACATAATAGACTCCAATCGTGAAAATGATTAGTATGATTATCCATGATATAAATTCAAATTTCGGATTAATTTTTTTAAATATATTTGTAAACGAGTCTTTAAAACTGAATCCGATGCCATATTCCAAAATCAGAAATGGAATTCCCATGATGGCTATTGCAATCAGGTAAGGGATAAAAAAGCTTCCTCCGCCATTTGAATAAAGTACATAACTGAAGCGCCATATATTGCCTAATCCAACTGAAGCGCCAATCATTGCTAAAATAAATGATAGGGAACTATCCCAACGTGCATTTTCCACCATATTCAATCCTCATAATATCTATATTAAATTCTATTAATAAAGTTGATTATATTAGGGGTTAATTAACTTTATATTTGAATAAATTTTAATAATTATTTATGAAAGATAGTGATAATTCAAACAGTGTAGATGTAATGCTTGGAAATCCTAAGCATGCTCTTTTAAAGATGTCTATACCATTGATTATCTCACTTCTTATTTCTAGCTTATACAATCTTATTGATGCGGCATGGGTATCGGGTTTGGGTGCTGATGCACTTGCAGGTGTCGGATTTTTCACACCGATATTCATGATTCTGGTCGGTTTTGGAAACGGTTTGGGGGCGGGTGCTGCCTTTGCAATATCAAAGTATATCGGTGAGGAGAACAAGCCAAAAGCGGATAATGCGTCAGTTCATTCAATTTTAATAGATGTTGCAGTATCGATTATCATAACAGTTATCCTTTGGGTTTTGCTCATACCAATCTTAAATGCGATGGGTGTTGGCCAAACAATCGCTTATGCAACAGATTATGGAAACATTATTGTTTTGGGTTCGATATTCATAATCCTTTCAAATGCGTTGTATGGAGTTTACAGGGGTGAAGGAGATTCTACTAGGCCCATGTATGCCATGATTGCATCAGCCA
>NZ_JBGVOG010000066.1:0-13548 GCF_045126245.1 Methanobrevibacter sp.
TCCAAATGCTGAAAAAGGTATTGTTAGCAGTATGAATGATGTTTTAGGTTTAGAATAGGTGAGTTATATGGTAAATGTTGGAGTTCTTGGTGCAACTGGGATGGTAGGTCAAAAATTTATTCAATTACTTGAAAATCATCCTGATTTTGAGATTACTGCTTTAGCAGCGTCTTCTCGTTCTGCAGGTAAAAGATATGAGGACGCTACAACTTGGTATATGAATGATGCAATGCCTGAGTCTGTCAGGGACATTGTAGTTACAGAAACTAATCCTGATGCTATGGATAATGATGTGGATATTGTATTTTCATCACTTCCAGCTGACTTTGCCCTTAAAGTTGAAAAGGATTTTGCTCGTGATTATGTTGTCGCAAGTAATGCAAGTGCGCACAGAATGAAGAAAAATATTCCGTTAGTAATTCCAGAAGTTAATCCTCAGTGTTTAGACATGATTGATGCGCAACAAAAGGAAAATGATTGGGACGGATTCATTGTAACCAATCCTAACTGTTCCACTATCGCTTTAGCATTAACATTAAAACCTGTTGTTGATAATTTTAATGTAAAATCTGTTAGAGTCTCAACAATGCAAGCAGTATCCGGTGCTGGTTATAATGGAGTGCCATCAATGGCCATTGTCGATAATCTTGTTCCTTACATTGGTGGGGAAGAAGAAAAAATGGAAAGCGAATCCTTATATCTGTTGGGTTCTTTCGATGGCAGTGATGTAATCAATGCAGATTTCAAATTGAGTGCATCTTGTCATAGGGTACCTGTAATTGATGGTCATACTGAAGCGGTATTTATTGAGTTGGATGATGACTTTGACATGGGGGATGTGAGAGATAGTATGGCAAACTTTAAAGGATTGCCACAAGAATTAAATCTATTCTCAGCTCCTGAAAATCCAGTAATTGTCAGAGATGAAGACGACAGGCCTCAGCCTAGAATGGACAGAAATGCAAGTAATGGTATGGCTGTTAGTGTTGGTAGACTAAGAAAAGACCAAGCATTTGATAACAGCTTTAAATATGTTCTTGTTGGACATAATACTGTTCGTGGAGCTGCTGGAGCTTCTATATTAAATGCTGAATTAATCAATGATAAAATCCTATGATTTTATCCATTTATTTTTCTTATTTTTTTTTAAATTTTTTATTTTTTAATTCTTTTTTCTAATTGTTTTTAATTTTATTTGTAGGTTTCTATAAGGGTTTAATTTAAATAGTATGAAATTAATATTTTATATCAAGGAATTATATTGTACAATATATCGAAGTTTTCAAATTCGTTAATAGTAATAATTTGAAATCGATATTGGGATAAAAATTTTAACTAAGGGATAGAATGCAAATAGGAATTGATGCTGAAAAAGATACTCTACAATCTTTAATTCGATCTTGCCTATTGGAGCTTAATAGTCTAAAATTAGACCTGACAAAACTTGAAGTTGAAAAAGCAAATGATAATACTCCATTAAGGATAAAAGAGCTCGAAAAAGATATTATTGAGAAAGAAAAAGAAGTTTCTGTTATTAAGTTCAAAGCAGAAGACGAAATCAACTTATTGAAAAAACAACTTGATGAAAAAGATATTTTAATTAAGAATCAGGAAGACAGGATCTATGAACTGGATTATGTCAATAATTCTCTTGATGAAATTAAGGAATATTTCGCTGAACAGTTGAGGGATTACAAGAAAAAAGAATTGGCTGATGTCAATGAAAGATTAAACGAATCTTTCAGAAGTGTAGCTGAAAAAGACGCTCAGATCAATTCTCTTTCAAGAACCATCGATGAATATAAAATCAGGGTTCTCAAGTTGGAAAATAATGTTGAGTTCCAAAACCAAATCATGGAACTTGAAAAGCAGATTGAGATTAAAAATAATGAACTTATCATTAAAGATAATGAAATCACCAAAAGAGATAATCAGCTAGATATTTTAAAAGAGCAAACAATTCCTAAAGAAGATTATCTCAATCTTCAAACCCAGTTCGAATCTGAAATCAGTGCAATGGATGCTGAAATAACTAACTTGAAAGAACACACTATCCCAAAAGAAGAATATACAAATTTACAATCACAATTCGAATCTGAAATTAGTAATTTGGATACTTTACTCAATAACCTTAAAGAAAAAACTATTCCTAGAGAAGAGCATATCTCAGTTACAAATAAACTGGAAAGCAAACTTGCTGCCACCAATACTGAACTTGAATATTTGAAGGAACAATCTATCCCTCGTTCCGAATATATTTCCCTTCAAACAAAATTGGAAAATGAGATTGCTTCAAAAGATAATGAACTCAAGTTCTTAAAAGAGCAGACTATTCCTAAAGAAGAGTATCTTAAACTCCAAAATGAGTTAAGTAGGAAAAATGACAAAATCAAAAGGCTGGAAGAAATCAATGCTTTCTTCAATGAGCTTCAAGAAGAACAGGAAGCCTATGACACCATGGATGTAACTCCGCCTTTCAGATTGGAGAAAAAACAGGGTAGATAATTCTACCTACTTTAACTTTTTTTTATTATTTTTGTCTTGTATTAGCCACAGTTATCTGCTATTTTTAATATATTCTGAAATATAAAAAAATATTGCATTTTTGCATAATGTTCATCAGCAGTTGAATCTTCATTACTGCATCTACATTCAATCAGACTATCTTTAGGAATTAATGTCTTGCCATATTTAAAATATAGTTTCATATTATAAAACACAATTTCAAATTAATAACTGTTGATTTAATCATACTTTCCTTTAATTATATTGATGGTTAACTGCAGGGTGTTTTTCTCTTTTAATTTCTTCAGGTTATGAAAAATATTTTTCTTACTTTAATTTACTTTATACCATAAAGTATTTATATAACCTTAAACTCATGTATTAAGTAGAAAGGTTTAGTCAACACTATAACTTATTTTCTCATGTTGATAATTAAACTGATCTAATTATTTATAAAATTAAAAAAAGGTGATTATTAATGGCACAAGGACAACCAATTTTTATCTTACCTGAAGGTACTAACAGGTCTGTCGGCAGAGATGCTCAAAGAAATAACATTTTAGCTGGTAAAGTATTAGCTGAAACTGTAAGAACTACTTTAGGTCCTAAAGGAATGGACAAAATGTTAGTTGACGGACTTGGAGATATTGTAGTAACAAACGATGGAGTTACTATCTTAAAAGAAATGGATATTGAACACCCAGCAGCAAAAATGCTCGTGGAAGTAGCAAAAACCCAAGAAGACGAAGTTGGGGACGGAACCACTACTGCAGTAATCATTGCTGGTGAATTATTAAAAAAATCCGAAACTTTACTTGACTCCGACATTCACCCAACTATCATAGCTATGGGTTACAGAAAAGCAGCTGAAAAAGCACAAGAAATTTTAGATGAAATTGCTATCGAAGAAATTGACTCTGAAACCTTAATGAAAGTAGCTATGACTGCTATGACTGGTAAAGGAACTGAAGCAGCACGTGAACCATTAGCAAAATTAATCGTTGATGCTGTAGAAGCAGTTGCTGATGAAGATGGCGTAGACACTGACAATATTAAAATCGAGAAAAAAGATGGTGCTGTTGTTGAAGAATCAGGCTTAGTTGAAGGTGTAATTGTAGACAAAGAAAGAGTGCACCCAGGTATGCCATCTGAAATCAAAGATGCAAAAATCGCATTAATCAACACTCCATTAGAAGTTAAAGAAACCGAAATGGACGCTGAAATTACCATTACTGATCCTGCTCAAATGCAAGCTTTCATCGAACAAGAAGAAAAAATGGTTAAAGATATGGTTAACAAAATCGTTGATGCTGGTGCAAACGTATTATTCGCACAAAAAGGTATTGATGATTTAGCACAACATTACTTATCCAAAGCTGGCGTTTTAGCTGTAAGAAGAGTTAAAAAATCTGACATTGAAAAATTATCCAGAGCAACCGGTGCAAGCGTCATCACCAACTTAGATGATTTAACTGCTGATGATTTAGGTCAAGCTGGAACTGTGGAAGAAAGAAAAATCTCCGGCGAAGAAATGATTTTTGTAGAAGAATGCAGCGGAGCTAAATCCGTAACATTATTCGTAAGAGGAAGTACCAAACACATTGTAGCTGAAATTGTAAGGGCAATTGAAGATGCAATTGGTGTAGTAGCAGCTACTGTTGAAGATGACCAAGTTGTTGCAGGTGGAGGAGCTCCTGAAATCGCAATGGCTAAAAAACTCAAAGATTACGCAGAATCCATTTCTGGAAGAGAACAATTAGCTGTAAACGCATTTGCAGAAGCTTTAGAAATCGTACCTAAAACCTTAGCTGAAAACGCAGGTTTAGACAGCATCGATTCCTTAGTGGATTTAAGAGCAGCACAAGAAGACTCTCCATACATGGGATTAGATGTATTCACTGGTGAAGTAGCAGACATGAAAGAAGCTGGTGTAATTGAACCAAAACGTGTCAAAAAACAAGCTATCCAATCTGCATCCGAAGCAGCTGAAATGATTTTAAGAATTGATGATGTAATTGCATCAACCAGAGGCCCAGAAGATATGGGTATGGATCCTTCCGCAATGGGCGGAATGCCTCCAATGATGTAAGCATAAAGAAATTTTAATTAATTTCTTTTCTTTTTTTTTATTTTTTATGTATTCCAATAGACTTATTTTAAAAACATCCCTTGATGATGAAATATATTACCTGAAAGACACTATTTTTGTCAAATTCAATGTTAGGCGTAATGGAATTTCCACTTCAAAACTGAATGGGGGATTTTCCAATAATTTCAAAAGCGTTTTTAACCATCATTTGTCACAGGAAAATATTGATTATCTTGAAAATCATGATTTATGCGAATACCTGATTAATCATTGCAAGTCATTGGATATTGATCATGCCACTTCCAGCGGTTTAACTACACTTGCGGAAATGAATCATGTGAGTATTGTAACTAAAGCATATGAAAACTTAGAGGTAACCGCACTGACAACCGCAGGGGTTAGAACCAATGCCGTTAAGGCAGGTGACCCCGCATCATTTTATGAAGAAAATGGAAAGTTCGGCACAATAAATACAATAATTCTAATCAATGCCCATCTGGACTATGAAACGTTACTTGATGCCTTCATGAGTGCAACTGAAGCAAAAACTGTGGCTTTAAATGATTTGAAAATTCCATCACAGTACTCCAACGGTTATGCAACTGGAACCGGTACCGACGGATTATGCATATTTTCCAATTTGGAATCTGATAATGTCTTAACAAATGCAGGAAAACATTCAAAACTCGGTGAGTTAATAGGCCAGTGCATCATTGAATCTGTCAAGAAGGCTATTAAAAAGCAGGTTTGGATATCTCCAAAATCACAGTCAAATGTTTTAGTCAGATTAAACAGGTATAAATTAGACATTAATGAGTTTTATGATAATCTGGGCTGCGATAAATTTGAATTTATTAAATCACTGCAAAAGGAAATGAAAAAGCAGGATAATGTTGCCGTTGCCAGTTCAGTTTTAAATCTGATTGATGAGGTCGATTGCGGTCTGATTAAAAAGGAAGATGCATTTGACTTATCAAAAAGGATTATAAAAGAAAATTGTAATAGTTATCCAATAAAAAAGCTATTACAGTATTGGATAAACTATTTTATTCATTCATATTAAAGTCAACAATATCGCCATTGTCTTGAACTATTTTGGCAATTGCCTCTTCAGCATTGTTTAATTTGGTATTGCATATGTTGACCAAATCCATCGCTTTTTTAAATTCATCAATTGCATCATCCAATGGCACATCTCCATTTTCCAATTTGTTAACGATTTCTTCTAATTTTTCTAAACTTTCTTCAAAACTTAAATTATCCATTCATATCACCTTTGTATTAATTGTTCCATCATCAAATTCAACATCTAGTTTATCTCCTGATTTAACATCTTTAGAGGAGGATATTATTTTGCCTTCAACTTTTGTTAATGTGTATCCTCTTTTTAAAGTTAAAAGAGGATTGAGCACTTCCAATTTGTTAAGGTTTTTTAAATAGTTCTCTTTTTTTATTCTAAGCAGTTCATCAGGATTTTTTAAAATATTTTTATTCTCTAATTTGAATAATTTATTTTTATTTTCAAGTATAATGCTTTTTGAGGCATATTCTAATTTGTTCAGTAAATTGTCTAAATTCATTCCTTTTATTTCATAAATAGATTCGGGATTCTTAAGAATTTGTTTTTGAGAAATAGCATCTATCTTTAATCTGTTTTGAGTAATTTTATCATTAATGCTTTTATTTATTCTTTCAGTTAATTGGTCTAATTTCAATGTAATTTCATTGATGTCGGGCACCGCAATCATTGCAGCTCCGGTTGGTGTTGGGGCTCGCTTATCAGCAACATAATCCGATATTGTACAGTCAACTTCGTGGCCCACTGCACTGATTACGGGAATTTCACATTCATAAATTGCTCTTGCAACAATTTCTTCATTGAATGGCCATAGATCTTCTATACTGCCCCCTCCACGTCCAACAATAAGTGTATCAATATCATATTGTTGTGCATGCCGTATTTGTCTAACAATTTGGGGTGCCGCCAGATTTCCTTGAACAAGTGTTGAAAAGACTAATATTTCACAATATGGATATCTTTTCTTTATTGTTGTTATTATGTCCCGTATAGCAGCTCCAGTTTCTGCGGTTACAACTCCTATTTTTTTAGGATATTTAGGTATTTCTTTTTTGTGTGTAGTATCAAATAAGCCTTCATTTTCGAGTTTCTTTTTTAATTTTTCATAAGCCTCGTATAATTCTCCAATTCCGTCTTTTGTCATTCTGGCAACATATAATTGATATTTACCACTTTTTTCATAAACTTCAATTTTACCTTTGACAATTACTTTCATACCATCTTTAGGTTCGAATTCCAGGAATCGGGCCATTCCTTTAAACATCACTGCTGAAATCTGCGCGCCTTCATCTTTTAGTGTAAAATAGATGTGTCCGCTCCTATATATGTTAATATTGGATAATTCACCTTTTACATAAATGTTTTTTAGATTAGGATCAAGTTTCAGCTTTCTGTTAATGTAGGCATTAATTTGAGATACTGTTAAGTATTCATCTTGCATATTTTCACCCTGAAAACAATATTGTTATTATGTTGTTTATAATAAATACAATTTTGTTTTTTAGATAAATTTTTACTTTTGATTTGTTGAGAAACTAAATGTATTTTAAATTGAATAATCAAATATTACATTACAAAATATTAGGTGATTATATGAGAATTAAAGATGAATTGTTTGGTAAAGAAGTTCTCGATGCTGAAATTCAAATTGTCGGTAAAATTGCAGATGTCATTTTTGACAAGGATACATTTGAAATCACTGATATAGTAATTAAAAAATCCGGATTTTCAGAACAGATTAAAGCTAGTGAAAATGTTATTCCGATGGAACTTGTTAAAGTAATTGGTGATAAGGTTTTACTTAAAGGTGAAGACGACATTTAACTGATTAACATGGTTTCTAAAGAATATTTGATTGATCTTTTAAAAGAAAACGAAGTTTTCCTTGAAGGGGATTTCACATTATCTTCAGGTAAGAAAAGCAATTATTATATCAATATGAAAAAGGCTATTACAGAACCTGAAATTTTATCCACAATTTCAAAATTAATTACTGAGAAAATTAAGGATGATGAAATTGATAAGGTTGCAGGGCCTGCTTTAGGTGCAGTTCCAATAGCTACAGCTGTTTCTTTAGAATCAAAACTCCCTTTATTAATGATTCGTAAAGAAAAGAAGGGTTACGGTACTTCAAAGCTCATTGAAGGCGAACTTTTTGAAGGTGACGATGTCATTGTTGTTGAAGATGTATCAACTACTGGAGGTTCACTTTTAAAAGCTATAAAAGCTATTCAGGATAATGGAGGCAATGTAAAAAGGGCATTCGTTGTTGTTGATAGGCAAGAAGGTGCTGTTGAAGAGTTCAAAAAAGAAGGAATTACATTAGAACCTTTAATATGTGTAAATGAGTTTTTTGATTAAAAAAAGAAATGATGAAAATTAATTTCATCATTTTAAATTACTATTTTTTTACATGGTGGACGATATGGGGTAGTTCATCAATTATGATGCTGAATGCAGTTTTAACCGCATTTGGTGAGCCAGGCATTGAAAATATAACTGTTTTTTTGTATATTCCTGCAGTAGCTCTGGACAATAATGCCGCAGCCCCGATTTCATCATATGATTTTGCTCGAAACAGTTCACCAAATCCGTCTAATTTTTTAACAAAAAGTTCCTCAACAGTTTCAACTGTAATGTCTCTGGTATCCAATCCAGTTCCGCCAGTTGTTAAGATAACATCGTTTCCTTCAGATATCATTTCTTCGATAGCATTAATTAAATCATCCTTTTCATCCGGAATTAATTTTCTTGATTTTAGGGTATACCTTTTTTCGATTTCTTCAGCCATATATTGGCCGGATAAATCTAATTTTTTTGATTTTCTGCTGTCACTAAGAGTTATTACTCCACATGAGATATCTTTTGATGATTCACTTTGATGTTCTTTGGCTGTTTCACTTTTCATCATTTATCACTTTTATAATTCATTTAAGTATTTTTTTATTTGTTCATATTCCTTTAAATTATTTATTAATTTTTTTGTAGGGTAGTAAAGAGTTCCATATTTTTTATTGTTATGCTCAACAAGTTCGATTCTTAAAATCAATTCTATATGGTATTGTATGGTTTTATAATCTAGTTTTAAAACTTTAGATAATTGAGTAATGCTGTGTGGTCGATATAGTAATTGATCGATAATTTTCATTGTTGTTTTTCCACCTTTTCTACCAAGTAATAAGTCTACCATCTCTTTGTTTTCGTATTTGAATATGTTATATTGATTCTTCATTTATCACCCTCTCGTAATAGTTGATTATATTTGCACCCCATTTTCGAGCGTTTTCTGATTTTCCAATTAAGATCTGTGAATCATCGTAATGTCCATCTTTAAAAAACAGTGTAAGTGACATAAATTCCTTAGAGTGGGTTAAAAATAATTTCAAATTCTTTTTTATACATATTATTTTGACTTTTTTATTTTTCACCAGTGATTTTCTAAAAGAGTCGTTTAATTTAATCGAATTTAAAATGTCCTTACTAACAATCAGTTCTAAATATCTTAATTTATTATTGTTTAATAATTCAATAATATGTTTTAAATGGTTTTCTGAGTATATCGGCATTATTATTCTTAGTTCTTGTGAATCTGAGATTAGTTTGATATATTTGTTAAATGCATTTGATAAATCGCTTGTGGTTGATTTTATGTACGTGGCATCTTTTAAAAGATGCATGTTTTTGAGAAATTCTTCCGGAATGTCTTCAAGCGCATGGTTGTTCCAAAATGAAACGTCGTTGTTTATTGAAACCCAGTTTTCAATTAACTTCACCATATTTGTAGCTAACAGGAAACCGTTTGAAGTTAATTGATATTGTTTTTGGACTTTTTTTATTAAATTTATGGTTTCCAATTCTTTAAGGCCATGTAAAATTGTTGCAGAAGGTTTTTTAAGTTCCTCTCTTAGTTCTTCCAGGTTTTTAGGTCCGGTATACATTGTTAATAATAGCTTGCTTCGCATGGTTGATGTTAATATATATTTAATGTTTTTGAATTCATTATTTAATTCTTCTTTAGTCTGTGGATTTGTCATTTTAATCATACCTGTTGTAATATTGTTTCAAATAGATTATTTGCCCAAAATAATGATTTTTCATTTTCAGAAATCAGTATTCGATTTTGATCAAAACTTCCATCGTTTTTAAATAATCCTAAACTCATGGATTTATCGCACAAAGTTAGATATAGTTTTAAATCATGCTTTGTTGTGTGGACTTTGAGTTTCCCGTTTTTTGCGGCATTTTTCCTTGTTTCATTATCAATTTTAAAAATTATTTCACGAAACATATTTCTTGGAATAAGCAGTTCGACAGATCCCTCTTTTTTCAGCATGTCTTCAATCAGGTGAGGATATTCCGGATGAAGATATGGAAATATTGCCTTAATATTTTCAGATTCAGTAATTCTATCTTTAATTGTATTGTGTGTTTTGTATATGTCGATAGGTGTTGTTTCAATTAATTCTGAGTCTTTTAAATCATTGATGTTTTGGATAGAATCTATACTCAATTGGTCAATGTTATGTTTGTCCCAAAATTCATTAAAATCGTTAATTAAATCGATACTTGCTTTAAAGTCCATCAAACTTTTGTAATAAATTTCACTCAACGGTTTTAAATGATACTTGTTCCTGTTTTTTACAATGTATTCCTTTTCTTCAAGTTTTGATAAATTGCTTGAAACGGAACTATAGGTAATTTTTGTATCCTTTACAAGTTCTTTAATGGATTTGGGTCTCTTTTGCAATTCGCCTAAAATTTTAAGTCTAATTTCTGATTTTGCAAGAAATTTTATATCATTATTTAAATTATAATGGCTAATCATTTTTTTCACCTCCATTTTGTTCAATTCATGAATATAATGAATATTTTTCATGAATTTCACTACAATATTTGATTTAATTATTAAATCTTATAAACATTTTTCAAAATTTCTTCTAAATTAACTCAAATTTAATACAAATTTCTTCCCAATTTAACTCCAATTTATAATAATTTACATTCCAAAAAATTACTAACTTTTATTAGTTTATAAAATAAAAATATGTTCATGGAAATTTTTTATGTATTGGACGCATCTGCATTTATCAATGGATTTCAGTTGGAAACAGAATACAATTTCACAGTTCCAGAAATTACAGCTGAGATTAAGGATTTTGAGTCACGTTTAAAGTTTGATACGGCAATTGAAGAAAATAGATTGATTATTCAGGATGTTACTTCTGAAAGCATTGATGCAGTTGAAGATATTATTTCACAATCTGGAGATATTTTGAGGTTATCCCTTCCGGATAAGAAATTAATTTCACTGGCTTACATGTTTTCTAAACAAGGCAAAAATGTAAAGGTTATCAGCGATGATTATACTATTCAAAATGCATTGAAAATAATGGGGATTTCCTATTCTGGAATTATTACCGAGGGAATAAAGGAAGTTTACAATTGGAAAAAGGTTTGTGAAGGATGTAAGAGGGAGTATGGTGAAGATTATCCCTTTGATGACTGTGAAATTTGCGGATCTAAAATATTTAAAAAAAGAATTAAGGTGAATAAATGAGGATTGGAGTAGTTGTTCACGGTCCGAATATTATTGATTCGGGATATGCCTTGAAATTAATTAATCTGCTTTACGATTATGGGGAGGTTTCTGCAAGACTTGGCGGAACTATGGGCAGGACTGCAGTAATTGATGCCAGTTTGGAAAATACAATCAACATTAGAAAAAAACTTGTTCCAAGCGATTCATTGAAAATATTTCATGACGATGGCGTTGATGTGATTTTTTTACTTAATTATGGAAAATCCAATGTGACAGGACAGGTTTTCGGATATAAGGTTTATAATCATTATTTAAATAAAATTGATAATAATTCCATTCCGGTCATACAAATTGAAAGGCCTGGTGAAGAGGACGGTAGCATTATCTGTTGGAATAATGGATTGGATTTGGCAATGGAATTGTCTAAAAGATTAAATTTAGACATTGTCAGTCCTGAGGAGATCTATAATAACCACATTAAACAGGATAATATTCCTGACAATCACACGCACAGGATTGTTCATGGTGTAAGCCCCGGTGAAAACATTATGGTGAACAGTGTTGTCATTGGAAAAACTGATTCTGATAAGCTTGTTTTAATTGCAAAGGACAATCATATTGTTGATATAATTGGCGGAACTCTTAAAGCTCATGGCCTTGAAAAATTGGGTGAAGTTGACATTGAAAGTGCCATCATTAAAACGGGGCTTTTAAGAAAGGCCAAAGTCACTCCACGTATTTTGGATAAAAATGAAAATGATGAAGAATTTAAAGTCGCGTTTCTGGATCATGCCGGTGAGGACGTTTATAAATTCAGGAATTGTGATGTTGTCGTTACTGTGGGTGATGATACGACCTTGATATCTTCTGACATTTTATATAGGTTTGATATACCAATAGTTGGAATAACTGACGGTGATTTGGATAAGGTCGTGGAAGATGGATTCAAGGCCAAAAATTCCATCATCTTTGAAGTTGAAAGCGGTTTTGATGATGTGTGCGGACAAGCTATTGAAAGGGAACTGTTTGACGGCAATCATGTAAATTCAGGCTTTTCAGATATTCGCCAAGTTGAAGAAAAAATTGTCGAAATAATAAATACTATTAACTGCAAATACAAAATTAATTATATTAACTAAATTAGGAAGTGTAATATTGGATTTTGAAAATCTTGTTAAATCTATTCAAGAATTTAAGGGAGTATCACGTAAAAGCTCAATAGATAATGTCATTTCTCTTTTAAAAGAATCCTATAATGTTTCCGGAAATGTTGTTATTGATATCGGGGATGATGCTTCAGCTATTGATATTGGAAACAATCAGGTTATGCTAATTGCTGCCGATGGAATTTGGGGGGATATAATGAATGTCAACCCTTACTGGGCAGGATATTGTTCCGTTCTGGTTAATGTGAATGATATTGCAGCAATGGGCGGAAAACCTCTGGCTATGGTAAATATAATGTCAATCAGCAATGATGGGATTTATGAGGATTTGTTAAACGGAATCAAGGATGGATGCTTGAAATTTGGTGTTCCTATGGTTGGGGGTCATCTGCATCCTGACGGCGAGGTTGACTCCTTGGGTGTGGCAATTGTAGGCATTGCCCAAAAGGATAAGATAATCACCAGTTTCGGAGCTGAAGCGGGTGATAGGGTTATTGTTGCAATTGACCTTGACGGGAAACCTCATGAGATGTTTAGCCTAAATTGGGATACCACCTATGATAAGGATGCTCAATTGGTGCAGGACCAAATTACTGCCGTTCAGCATTTGGCAGAAAAAGGATGCATCAAATCAGGTAAGGACATTTCAAATCCGGGCATCTTGGGAACTTTGGAAATGCTTTTGGAGACTTCCAAGAAAGGGGCAATCGTCAATTTGGAAGACATTCCTAGAAATGAGGGTGTTGAATGGGTTGATTGGCTTAGGTCTTATCCGGGTTCTGGATTTGTTTTCACTGCCGATGAGGAGCACTGTGATTATATTAAAGAATACCTTTCAAGATTTTCAATTGAAGCGGCGGTTGTCGGCGATGTAACAGATTCCAATTCACTTTTCTTAAACTACAATGGTGAACAGGCGGAAGTATTCAATCAGGAGAAAAACCCAGTATTTATTTTCAGATGATCATGTCGTATCAGATAACGGATTTAGGTGACTATTCGAACAATTCACGAAAAATGGCATGTGGAGAAGCAGTTTTGATTGAGGCGGTTTTATGAATGTTGGCAAGATAATATCAAATTCCCTAAAGTATCCTTTTAGAAATCTTAAGAAATTACCTATTCTTTTTATTTTATTTATCCTAATTGCACTCATTCCTATAGGGATGGT
>NZ_JBGVOG010000067.1:0-8581 GCF_045126245.1 Methanobrevibacter sp.
CTTTTTTATGTAATTTTTAATAAATATAGTAAATGATATTATGAAAATAGCAACCATTTTAGGAACAAGGCCCGAGATTATTAAGATGGCTCCAATCATTGATGAGATATCAAAAAGGGGAATTGACCAGATTATTTTACATACTGGCCAACATTATGATGAGGAGATGTCTGATAATTTCTTCAGGGACTTGGAAATTCCAGCTCCGGATTACAATATTCACGTAGGTTCCGGAACTCATGGCAGACAAACAGGTTTGATGATGCAGGGAATTGAGGAAATACTGCTGGATGAAAAACCGGACATCGTGCTTGTTCAGGGAGATACCAATGCAGTGCTTGCCGGTGCCCTTGTGGCTTCAAAATTGCATATTGCAGTAGGTCACGTCGAGGCAGGACTCAGATCATTTGACATGACCATGCCTGAGGAGGTCAACAGGCGTGTTGCTGACGTTTGCTCAGCGATGTATTTTGTTCCGACTGAAGAATCTGCAATCAACCTTTTGGCTGAAGGTTTTTCAAGGAAAGATTTGATAATTACAGGAAATACCGTTGTCGACGCTTGCTTTAGACATTTGGAAATAGCCAAGAAAAAAGGCTTTGAAGAGGAATCACTTGCTGAGTTAGATATTGATAATATGGAAAACATTTTGACTTTGACAATGCATAGGGCAGAAAATGTGGATGACAAGAAAAGGGTAACCAATATTATCGAAGCCTTAAAGGAATTGAGTGACATGAATATTATTTTTCCGATTCATCCCAGAACCAAAAACACGCTTCAAAACTTTGGCCTGTTCGATGAATTAAATGATTTGGAACATGTTCACATCATAAAACCCGTAGGATACTTGGATTTCCTGCAATTGACTTCCGCTTCCACTTTAATCTTGACCGATTCAGGCGGTCTTCAGGAAGAGGCCATTACGCTTGATGTTCCTGCCTTAACTTTAAGGTACAATACAGAAAGGCCGGAAACGGTGGCTGCTGGAGGCAATATTCTTGTGGGGTCAGATAAAGAAGCAATCTTGGAAAATGCATTTAAAATCTTAAACGATAAGGAATTCGCCGATAAAATGAGGAACGCTCCAAACCCGTATGGTATGGGTAATTCTGCAAAAATGACTGTTGATGCAATTGAGGATTATTATGCAAGAGGTCTGCTTGACATTGCTGCTCCCGAAGACATAATGGCTTCATTTACAAGAAAAATGACTATGATAACTGAGGACATTACGGTTAATGAATTTGAAGACAGTAAAAACGCTTCAATCCATTTGGTCTTTGATGGTGACAAGATGAGATTTCCTAATGATGATTTGAATATAAAAGGTATGTGTGTTAGTTATGATGAAAGAGAATGATTCTATTTTGGTTTTTGAATATTTTACGGCTTCAGGTGAAAAGGATAAATGCATAATATCTGAAGCTGAAGCATTGATATTTGCACTTTTAGATGATTTAAATGAATTTAATGTAGATTTGGTTATCAATGAATCTTACGAAGATGTTATTAAGGATTATAAAAATGTCAATCCAATCTTTATCGATGTTGATGTTATAGAATGGTTAAAGGACAATGCCGCTAAGTTTGACAATGCTATTTTCATAGCTGCAGAAAACGACAACAATCTTTTCAATATTGCAAGAATCTTGGAAGAAAATGGGGTTAATTTTTATAATTCGTCTTCTGAGGCCTGTTTTATTGCATCTGACAAATCCGAAACTTATGAAGTTCTTTCAAATATAGTCCCGCAGCCAAGAACATTCAGATTTAAAATTGATCCTAAGGGATACTGGAAAAGGGCAATTGAAAATTTGCATGAAAAATGGCAAGCTGAAGATCCGTTAACTCCTCTAAAACTTATCATAAAACCGTTAACTGGAGTGGATTGTGAGGATATTGTAGTAATTGAAAAAATTGAAGATTTAACTTTGGATTTGGATAAAATCTTCAAGCCAGGTTCAAGGGTTATAGTTCAGGAATTCATTGATGGAACTGATATAAGCGTTAGTCTAATCAGTGATGGAAAAAGTGCCATTCCTTTAAGTCTCAATCAACAATTTGTAGAACTTAAAAACGATAAGGGAACATATATCGGTGGAAAATTACCATTTGAAAACAAATATAAGGATGAGGCATTTGAAATAGCTAAAAAGGCAGTTGAGGCTATTGACGGCTTGAAGGGTTTTGTGGGAGTTGATTTAATTATCAATTCCGATGAAAAAGATGTCTATTCTGTATATCTTTTGGAAATCAATTCTCGATTTACAACACCATATGTCGGTTTGAAACAGGTTGCCAATTTTAATATAGGCCGGTCCATAATAGACTTGATTGATGGAAAAATAAGCATTGGTGATTTGGATATTTCTCTGGATGGTGAGGTTGAATTCAAAAAGTCAGGAGATAATTTAATAATTAGGAGAATATGATTATGAAAATAGCTGGTTTTGATATTGGCGGAGCAAATACGGATTTGGCAATCATTGACTTTGAAGGCAATGAAATTAAAAATATTGAAGTTGACTTCGCATACCTTCCCATGTGGAGCAATAATGAGGATTTGCCACGGGTTTTAGTGGAACTGATTGAAAATATGTGCCCTGTATCAGAAATTGATGCGGTTGGCATTTCAATGACTGCCGAACTTGTTGATGCATATGACACTAAAAAAGATGGAGTTTTGGATGTCGTTAAAAAATGTGAAGAGACATTTTCCTGCCCGATAGCTTATGTAGGAGTTGAAGGAATGATGTCAAAGGAAGATATTTATGAAGCTCCCCTTAAAGCAGCAGCAGCCAACTGGATAGCAACAGCTCAAATTGCAACTTTAATTTCTGATAACTGTATTTTCATCGATACAGGCAGCACTACAACAGACATTATACCTATTAAGGATGGTGTGGAGTGTGCAATCGGCAAGTCTGATTTTGACAGGTCCGCAACTGGTGAATTGGTCTACACTGGAACTTTGAGAACTAATTTGGCCAGTTTCCTTGATAAGGTCGAGTTAAACGGTAAAGACTACAGAGTTGCTTCCGAGTTGTTTGCACAGACTGCAGATGTTTACACTGTCCTGGATTTGATAAGCGAAGATGATTATGTTTGCGATACATTTGACGGTGAATCCAAATCAAAAATAGACTGTGCAAAAAGGATAGCCCGTGTTGTTTGTGCTGATTTGGAAATGTTGTCTATGGATGAAATTGTTGAAATGTCCAAGTTCATTCATCAAAAGCAAGTAGAGCAAATTGCCGATGGCTTAAAACAGGTTCATGAAACACAGAATTTGGATTTGATTGTTGTAACCGGACTCGGTAAGGACATTTTGGACAAGCCTGCAGCAGAGCTTTTGGGTCTGCAAGTCAAATCAATGGGTGATATATTGACCGATGAGGAGTGTGTTGTTGCACCTGCTGTCGGAACTGCTGTGATGATGAATAAATATTTAAATTAGAGGTTCTAACCTCAATTAATCTTTTTTTTAAAATAAGTTAGTACCAAACGTCCTTTAAACCCAGCAAATAAGCTCCTGTATTGGCCATTAAATGTATGATTAAGGTCAGTATGATTGCTATAACGACAAATGATAAACTGAGTTCAACGACAAATGAAACCAAAATCAGAGCAACTATCAAGAAATCTAACTGATCCAATAGTGGGGCGGGGTTTCCCCTTCCGATTCCAATTCTTCTTTTTAAAAAGCTACCTAATGCATCGCCTAAAAGAGCACCGAAACCAAGTAAAAATCCGATTAGTATTCCGCTGCTTACGTCAGTAATAATTGGAGTCGTAATGAGTTGTCCAAAGTTTGCAATTATTATTGGGGCGAGAAATCCTTGAATAATGCCTGTAATGATTCCAATAACAGTTCCGCCTATTAATCCTCTCCAGGTGACTCCATCACCTATCCAACGAATTCCTTTTTTGTCGGATTTTCCGAAGTCAACGGGGGTGCCTCCTCCAAACACTAGTCCGGCACCATTAGAAAAATACGCCGGAAGTATGAAATAAAGTGTTGCGACACAAGTGATTAATAACATTTGGACATCAATGTTCATTTATTCATTCTCCATTATCTTTGTATTTAAATTATATTTTAACTAGTATATATTAATTAACTTTAAATATTACATTAATTTAAATATATAATATTATGTAAGTAATACTAATAATAAATGTTATTAGTTAAAGGTGATTTTTTTGAAAATTAAAGATACAAAAAGTTTATGCCCTGAGTGTGGTAAAGCACTTGTCGCTGAAGTTTTTGATGAGGATGGGAAAATTTTCATTAAAAAGACTTGTGACGAGCACGGGGAATTTGTAAACACTTATTGGAGTGATGATGGGTTATACAATAAAGTGAAAAAGTATACTCCTTCAATAACCGGTGTTGAAAACCCTTGTGTTGAGGATACAGGAGCTTGTCCTAGCAATTGCGGTTTATGTTCAAAGCATGAAACTTCCACAGTATTGGGGTTAATTGATGTTACTAACAGGTGTAATTTAAAATGTCCGGTCTGTTTTGCAAATGCTGCGGCCGCCGGATACTTATATGAGCCTACTCAAGACGAAATAAGACAAATGCTTAGGAATTTAAGAAACTTAAAACCTAATCCATGTCCCGCTATTCAATATGCTGGTGGTGAACCTACAGTTAGAAAAGATATCATTGATCTTATTAAAATGGCAAAGGAGGAAGGTTTCACTCATGTTCAAATAGCTACCAACGGTATCAGGATAGCTAAAAGAAAAGGTTTAGCTAAACAGTTAAAGGACGCTGGTTTAAATACTGTTTACCTTTCTTTTGAGGGTGTCACTTCCGAGCCTTATATTATAAATAAGGGAAGAGATTTGCTCCCTGATAAGCTTCAAGCTATTGAAAACTGTAAGGAAGCAGGTTTAGGTGTTGTGTTAGTTCCTACATTGGTCAAGGGAGTAAACGACAATCAGGTTGGAGAAATTATTAAGTTTGCTTTCGATAATAATGACATTATTTATGGTGTCAACTTCCAGCCGGTTTCTTTTTCAGGAAGAACTCCTTCAGACAGTGTTGAAGAGCAAAGGATTACTATTCCTGACTTTGTTGAAATCATTGAAAAAGAAACTGACGGTCAAGTACCTACTTCCGCATTTTATCCGCCTTCTTTCGTTGAACCTATTGCAGAGTTCATTTCATTGTTGGATGGCGAAGAATCAGCTAAAGTGACATTGAACTGTCATGAGCATTGTGGAATCGCTACTTATGTATTCAGAGAAAAAACTGAAGGCAGTGGAAAGGATAAACTGATTCCAATCACAGAATTCATTGATGTTGATGATTTATGCAATAAATTAAAGGAATACAATGAAAAACTGAAAAAAGGTAAATTCGGTTCTCATAAGAGAGTTTTAGCTGGATTGACTGGAAATCTTGCAAAAATGATTCATACCAGCAGGTCTCCTAAAGATTTGGATATTACAAAAATCTTATATAATGTATTTGCTAAAGGGGATTATGAGGCATTGGGAGACTTTTCCAAAGATGCAATGCTTATCTCATGTATGCATTTCATGGATCCGTTTAATTTTGATGAAGATAGGGTTAAGAAATGTGTTATTCATTACGCAACACCTGACGGCAGAATCATACCGTTCTGTACAATGAATTCAATATATCGTGAAGCTGTTGAAAGGGAATTTTCCAGACCTTTCAAATAGATAAAAATCAATAATTTTTAAAAATCACCAAAAACTTATTTTGTATTTGGGATTCCCAAATACTTCATTTTTTTATCAATCAATCTCATAGTGATATAAATGGATATTATTAAAGGAAAAACATGGACCTTTGGGGAAAATATTGACACTGATGTAATTATCCCTGGAAGATATTTAAGAACATTCAATCCTCAGGATTTAGCAGATCATGTCCTTGAAGGAGAAAGGCCTGATTTTACAAAAAATGTTAAAAAGGGAGATATTATTGTTGCGGATGAAAACTTTGGATGCGGTTCATCCAGAGAACAGGCACCTGTAGCCATCAAAACAGCGGGTGTGGATGCAATTGTGGCTAAATCTTTTGCAAGGATTTTTTATAGGAATGCAATCAATATTGGATTGCCGGTAATCGTTTCAGATATTGAAGCCAAAGACGGTGACATTATCAGTATAGATTTATCAAAAGGAAATTTAGTTAATGAAACAAGCGGTGAATCCACTACTTTTGAGCCGTTTAAAGAGTTCATGTTAAATATTTTAGAGGATGGCGGTTTGGTTAACCATTATCTAAGCGATAAAGAATAATTTTATTTTTTTTAAGGAGGAATTAAAAGATGGATTGTCCTATTTGTGGTTCGGATGACCTTGAAATATTAAACTCAAAACAGAAATCATCAAAGACAAAATTAATGGAAGAGTATTTATTGAAATGTGAAGAATGCGGTCATGTTTTTAAGGATATGTTTTCAGCTAAAAAACCAAAGCCTTACAGGTTGATTATCTCAGAGCAGGATAAATCTCATAAAACCACTATCGATTTATCTCCAAGCGACGAGCTTGAAACAGGGGATGTTTTGCTGTCTGAATTTGGTCAAGTTGAAGTAACAAGTATTGAAGTAAACGATAAAAGGGTAAGCAAATCTAAAATTGAGGATATTGATACTATTTGGGCAAATTCTGTTGAAATTCCAGCACGTATTGGATTTTCAGTTGATTTGCATGGGGAGGTTGATTCCTATAAGCTTGATTTGGATAGGGATTTCGAGATTGCTCCTGGAGATATTGTTAAAATTGACAAACATATCGTAAAAGTGCATGTCATCAAAACTCAGGAAAGAAAGCTCACTTCAGGATTTGCCAAAGCAGGGGTAATTAAAAGAGTTTATTCAAAGCCGGTCAAATTCAATAATTTTGATTATGATTTAACTAAAGATATTTTTAAGAAAACTTCATAGGGAAAATACCATGAAAGTATATATTGATTCTTACGGATGTACATTCAATAAGGCGGATGCACAGATAATGGCAGGAACCTTGCAGGAAAATGAGATAGATATTGTGGATTCCATCCAGGAAGCGGATGTTATTATTGTAAATACATGTTATGTAAAACTGCCGACTGAAAACAAGGTCGTTTATAGGATTCAAAAACTTCAAAAGGATTTTCCGGATAAAAAGGTTATTGTCAGTGGGTGCATGGTCGAAATTGATCCTGAAAAACTGGAGAAGATAGGTCCGAACTGTTCTTGGATAGGGCCTCATCAACTGAATAAATCCGCTGATGTTGTCAATGGTGCTTATTGCGGTGAAATTATCCGCGAAACAGGCTTTTCAAAAGAAAGTAAAGTGGGTGTTCCAAAACTTAATGATGGCACTTTGATTCATATTATTCAAATTTGTGAAGGTTGTTTAGGGGCATGTGCTTTTTGCTGTACCCGATTTGCTCGCGGTCCTTTAAATAGCTATCCTATTGATGATATTGTCAGCGAAGCAAAGGAAGCTATTGAAAACGGTGCATGTGAAATTCAGCTCACCGCCCAGGATACTGCCGCTTTTGGCAAGGACACCGGTGAGAAACTATCTGATTTAATTAAAGAAGTGGCCAATTTGGACGGAGATTTTCGTGTTCGCGTTGGAATGATGCATCCTAAAAATATTTTAAACGATGTTGATGATATAATTGAGGCAATTAAACATCCTAAGGTATATAATTTCATACATTTGCCGATACAATCTGGCAGTGATAAGGTTTTATCTGAAATGAGGCGAGGCCATAATGTCAGCCAATATTTGGATATTGTATCAAGGTTTCGAAATGAAATTCCTGACCTGACTCTGGCTACTGATATCATTGTAGGTTATCCGACAGAAAATGATGAGGATTTTGACCGCACGGTCAAATTGCTTGAAAATGTAAAGCCAAGTTTAATTCATTTGTCAAAATACCAACACAGAAAGGGGGCAATCTCATCATCACTTCCGGAAATTCCTCGTGATGTAATGAAAAAAAGATCTAAATTTTTATCTGAAATTAAATCAGAAATAACTGAAGATGAAAATCGTGAATTGGTTGGTTCTTATCAGGAGGTCTTGGTTATTGAAAAAGGTTCCAAAGGAGGATTTATTGCAAAGACAAATTCATATATTCCAGTTATTATTGATGATGTTGAATTAGGAACCTTTGTTAATGTAAAAATAACCGAAGCGACATCAACTTATCTAAAAAGCGAATTAGTGTAGAGATATTTTTTTTATTTTTTATTTATTCTTGTTTTATATTTTTACTTAATATTCGCCCTTTAATTATAATCAATTTCTATATTTTTTTCTAATTTTCAAAAGCATTTTCTCATAAGTGCACTACTAAACTATAGCGATAGAATATTCAGTTTTACCGATACATTTATATACTATTGTATACTATCATTTAATTGGAGGTGTAATTATGAGTGAATTACCAATCGCACCAGTCGGTCGTATCTTAAAAAATGCTGGCGCACAAAGAATTAGTGATGATCCAAAAATTGCATTAGCTGAAGCATTAGAAGAAAAAGGTGACGAAATCGCACAAAAAGCTGTAAATTTCGCACGCCACGCT
>NZ_JBGVOG010000068.1:0-4674 GCF_045126245.1 Methanobrevibacter sp.
TCATGACGTTAATATGGCTAATGATTTCGCAAAGCCGGACTTCATGGATTGGATGAAAAAATACTCTATTTCAGATTCGGGTAGTTCCATAGAAACTCGTTCATCTTATCTTTTGAAAAAATTTAATAAAATCCGTGTTGACATTAAAAATTCGGGAGATGAGGATTGTACTGTTGTGCTTTTGGAAAGTTCCGATGATGAATTAAGATCAAACAGGCCGAATTGGGATTCAATTTATTCAAAAAAGGAGCTTGCGCTGTCCAGTTCAAAATCTTCACTTGATTTAAAACTGAAGGTTGTAAATGACGGTACACTAAGGATAAAGCTAAGGTCTCAGAAATTTGAAGACAAAAACGGAAACATATTTCCAATTTATATTGATTTCACCAGATTTGCCATAGATGGGAAAGATATCATCAATAATAAATTGATTTCATTCAATAAGCCGTTCTATTATAAAATGGATGTGAAGGATTCTCAAATTGTCAATGTTCATTTGGAATGGGTGCCTTTTAATGAATCATGTGTGTATAATCCTTGAAATAGCAATTTTTTTAAGGGAGCTGTTGGAAGTTAATTGCCCTGTTCTTAAAAAAATTAGTGAATGCCTGAAAATAAAAAATATCAAACCAGTTTTTTAAGGGTTATGGGGCTATTTTTTCATTAATTATTTATATTTAAAAAAATAGATTTATTACTATTATATTAATTTGATTTTTATAGGGATATCATGGCAGGAGTATCATCAAAAGAATTATATGAATTTAAAAAAACATTAAAAGAATTAGCTCAAAAGAGAGGAAGAGGTACAGAGCTTGTTTCAGTTTATATTCCGCCAACTAAACAATTAAGTGATGTTGGTAAGCACATGAGAGATGAAATGGGTCAGAGTGCTAACATTAAGAGTAAACAAACAAGAAAAAATGTACAATCAGCTATTGCGGTAATTTTAGAAAGCATTAAGTTATACAGGCAACCTCCAGAAACCGGTTTGGTTTTATTTGTAGGTATGATTCCTAAAGGCGGTCCGGGTACTGAAAAGATGGAAAAATATATTATAGAACCGCCTGAACCTGTTACAACTTACTGGTATAAATGTAACAACGAATTTTTCTTGGAACCTTTGGAGTATATGATTGAAGAGCGTGATGTGTATGGTGTGGCTGTTATCGATAGAAATGAAGCTACTTACGCTACTTTAAAAGGTAAAAAAGAATCAATTCTTGGCCATTTGACTAGTGGAGTTCCAGGTAAGCATAAAGCGGGTGGTCAATCACAAAGAAGGTTTGACCGTGTAATTGAAGATTTGGCTCATCAATTTTTAAAGCGTATTGGAGATCATATGAACGAGGCATTCCTGCCTCTTAAGGATGATTTGAAAGGAATTATCATTGGCGGACCGGGTTTTACTAAAAAGGATTTCTATGACGGGGATTACCTTCAATATGAACTTAAGGACAAGGTAATATCCATAGTCGATACCTCCTATACGGGTGAGGAAGGTATCCGTGAGGTCATTGCCAAATCAGCCGATGATTTGGAAAACCTGGATGTAATGCAGGAAAAGAAACTCGTTCAAAGGTTCATTCATGAGTTAAGAAAGGATAAGGGACTTTACTCATATGGTGAAGATGAAGTAAGAAACAACTTGACCATGGGTGCGGTTGACGTATTGCTTTTATCCGAAGATTTGTCCAGCATGCGCAAAACATTTGTCTGTCCTAGCTGCGGAACACAAAAGGAGATTACCGTCAAGACTCAGGCCGAAGCAGATAAATTGGAAGAAAGATGTCCTAATTGCAATGAACGTCTAAAAGAAGAATCTTCCATGGATCTGGCAGATGAATTTGTTGAAAAAGCTGAAGAAATGAATACTGATGTTGAGTTTATATCTACCGAAACCGAAGAGGGAATGCAGCTTTTCAGAGCTTTTGGTGGAATAGGTGCAATATTAAGGTATTATGTGGATTATTAGTTATTATAGGAATTTGGTGATTTGTCCAAATTTTTTATAATATTCCTTTTTCTTTTTTGTTTTTTTGGAGTGTAATACTCTTTTAGCCCTTCTTCCATGCGTATTCTGTTTATCAATCTAAAAAATAGTTCTTTGTCTACTGGTGTGTCTTTATTTATTTCTATGTATAGTGAGTGCATATTTCTGTTTTTTGTTAAATAGCTATTTTTTAATTTCTCATACTGGCTTTTGGTAACTCTATTTCTGTTCATTAATTTCCACCAAATTTTTATGATTTTGTCTATCAGAATTCAAATTTCACTAGACATTAATAGTTAATATATTAATAATGATATATAAAGAAATATGCTTTTTTATTTTGTATATATTTTTGTTTAATTTTATTTTGGCTATTTTTGGATTTGTTCTAAATTTGGCATAATCGGCATGTTATTTTTGTACATTTTGTTTTTTCCATTCTAAAGTTAGGGGGTGGCAACCATTTTCCGACTTTGTCCATCAATTAATAATTTTTAATAGACATTTTGAATTAATATCTAAAAAGAAATATTTAAATAAACATAATTTTTTGAATAAATTATAAAATGTATAAGATTATTATTAACTTATCTGAAAAATATTCGAATATTTTATTAAAAATTGAAAAATATTTAAATATTAGAAGTTTCATATAATTAACTATATTGTTAAATGTTGCTGCGAGCCAGTAAAAAAATTTGAAAATTTAATGATATAAATCTAAATTCTATTTGGAGGAATATTTTTGTCATACGTAGATGATGTAATTGAAACTATTATAGAACAAAACCCTTCCGAACCGGAATTCCACCAAGCTGTACGCGAAGTATTGGAATCCTTAAGGGTTGTAATTGAAGAAAATGAAGAAGAATACAGAAAAAATGCACTTCTTGAAAGGTTGACTAATCCGGAAAGGCAATTAAAATTCCGTGTTCCATGGATAGATGACAACGGACAGGTACAAGTAAATACTGGATACCGTGTACAATTCAACAGTGCAATTGGACCTTACAAAGGCGGATTACGTTTCCACCCATCTGTAAACGTAGGTATTATTAAATTTTTAGGTTTCGAACAAATTTTCAAAAACTCCTTAACCGGTCTTCCAATTGGTGGAGGAAAAGGTGGATCTGACTTTGATCCTAAAGGAAAATCCGACAGGGAAATCATGGCATTCTGTCAGTCTTTCATGACAGAATTATGCAAATACATTGGTGCCGATACTGATGTTCCAGCAGGAGATATTGGTGTAGGCGGTCGCGAAATCGGTTTCTTATTCGGCCAATACAAAAGAATCAGAGGTTTATACGAAGGAGTATTAACTGGTAAAGGATTATCATTCGGTGGTTCACTTGCAAGGACTGAAGCTACTGGATATGGATTATTATACTTCACTAACGCTATGTTAAAAGCAAACGACATTGATATTGCTGGAAAAACCATTGCGGTTTCCGGAGCAGGTAACGTAGCAATTTATGCAATCCAAAAAGCTCAACAATTAGGCGGTAAACCTGTAACATGTTCCGATTCAACCGGTTGGATTTACGATCCTGAAGGAATCGACGTTGAGTTATTAAAAGAAATCAAAGAAGTAAGAAGAGAAAGATTAACTGCATATGCTGAAGCAAGAGAAAGCGCTGAATACCATGAAGGAAAAGGTGTATGGACAGTTAAATGTGACATTGCTCTTCCATGTGCTACTCAAAACGAATTGCAATTAGAAGATGCAAAAACTTTAGTTGAAAACGGTGTTTTAGCTGTTGCAGAAGGTGCAAACATGCCAACCACCATTGAAGCAACTGAATACTTACAAGAAAACGGCATCTTATTTGCTCCAGGTAAAGCATCCAATGCAGGTGGAGTAGCTACTTCCGCACTTGAAATGTCTCAAAACTCAGAAAGATTATCCTGGACCTTTGAAGAAGTTGATGGTAGACTTCAAACCATTATGGAAACTATTTTCGCAAATGTTGCTGAAGCTGCTGCTGAATACGACATGGACAAAAACTATGTTGCAGGAGCTAACATCGCAGGATTCAAGAAAGTTGTTGACGCCATGAACGCACAAGGAATTGTGTAGAATCATCCACTTAGACAAATAGTTGACAGTTTTAAAGGAAATGTTGAAATTTTATTTCAATCATTTTTCCTTACTTATTTTTAATTTTTTTTCAAATCACTATTTTTAAATTATTTTTAAAAAGAGATTTTGCTGTGAATTGTGTCGTTTTAATGCAGCGAATTAGAAAATACTATTTTTTCGGATTTTTTTGCATTGATTTGTGGTTTTTTTATTGTTTATTACCCTGAAAATAGTTTGTTATTTTAATCTTTTGTAAAATTTTGCAAATATTTAATAGTTTATGATTCTTAAAAATAAAATAAACAATAATTATTTAAATAATCAATAAATTATAGGTTTTCAACAATCAATTTTAGATTTGAAGTTATTGTTTGATATTTTTCCTAAAAATATTCTTCTATATGTTGAAAATGAAAATTTGTTTAAAAATAGGGAGGAAATGAAAAGCATGATATGGATCATGCTTTTTGAATAAAAAGGTTAATAAAAAAGTTTTGAATTTTAGTTTTTTCTTCTGAGTACTGCGTATCCGCCGATGATTCCGGTTACTGCTAATAATGCTATGATTGGGTTACCGGTCACAGGCATAGTGTGGGTT
>NZ_JBGVOG010000069.1:0-2352 GCF_045126245.1 Methanobrevibacter sp.
CAAATAGGTAAGTTTTAAAAGGTAAAAAGATTTAAATTTAAAAGTTTAAAAGGCTAACAATTATCACATTATATCTATCACAGATTTTCAATTTATTTGTCCATGAAAAAGAGGATGCAATCGGCATCCTCTCAATATTAACAAGAAGGAAGAGAGAATGCTTTTAAATATCACTATCCATTCTTTTCGATGCCGATAGTGACACAGGAGGATATGTTATATCCTCCTGTTCTGTATATGAAAACTTATGGCTTGTACTTTTCATCCCATTCTTATTTATTGTTTTTCCGCACTATTTTCCATACTCACGCAAACGGGAAATATTTGTTTTCCAAAACTCAAAACATAAAAAATGTTTACTTGCAAACGTTGTGTTTTTCAAAAGAACTCAATTATTTGACATTAATCAAATAAAACGGAATATTTGAAAGTTTTCCCTTTATTCCTTATGCCACACAATATTTTTGACATACCTTTGCAGCGTGAAAAGAGATAGACATTATTCAAATTTTGCCTTTCTGATATTAACAACAAGATTAAATAACGACAGTTTGAGTAACCAGAACGAGATGATTGTCCATAAAAACGTTTCAAATTGTCATTGGAATTTTAATAGTATAAACAACTTCCTTTTATAAGGAACTAAAAAATGAAGATGTATGAAAAAGTTTTTGAATACAGTATTTACAAACAACGTTGAAAATGCAAAAAACAGCAATGCAAGAATTAACTTTTGGTGCCCAAGCGGTATGATTCCGGTAAATTTTCAGGAAATAAACTAAATTAGGAGTTTTAATAAATATAATATAGAACAATAACAAAGGACAATCATCAATAGGTATTTTAGTATTAACGCTCTTCACATAGAAGAGGAAAAACAATTTAAAGGTATGAAAAAAATGGTAGATTTTATGAATTCAATGTTTGCGAATCAACCTAAGAGTTTAAATACCAACAACAAAATTAATTATTGGTGTCCAACTGGGATGATTCCTGTAAATTTTGACTATAAAGGAGAAAACGAACAAAATTAATTGGTTTTCCGTCAAGTATCGTTTAAGGTAAACATGTTTTAATTCTCGATTGATTTGAGATTATATAAAAAGGATAATTATGAAGAATAATAAAGATTTCATGAACCCTGTTTATCTGAACCGTCCACGGATGACGAACACCTCAGATTGTTCAGATATGGGCATTGGATACCCTATCCATAACATTCAGGCCGATCATGGCCTTCAGCATATATAAGCTTCTAGCATAGTATTTATATATCCCGAATTAAGCAAAAACTTAAAAGGGAAATTCAAGAGAAGGAGGGTAAAATCCCTCCTTCTCTTTATATTATATCAATACAGAGTTTTTGTATTTAATATATACTTTAAAAAAGCGAGGAGCCTTCAAAACGATCTCGGAACCATCGAATGGATACAAAGACGTTGCTCCATATCGTTTTGTTATCCCTTTAGCTTGTATCCTTAATTCCATATCCATTTATGAAAATACTCCTCGCTTCTATAATTATCGGTTACGTGCCGAGTTTACAGCATCCTTCAAGCTGTTTGTAGGACGAATCATGAATGAATAACTATAGTGCTTGTCAAGGAGTCTGTGATGTTCCTCAGGTCTTGCCTTGATGCTCCAAGTATCTGTTCCTCCTACACCTGCTTGTTTACAATCGACATTCAGCACGAATGAACCTTCAAGAACCTTTTCCTCTCCGATATGTTTGGCTGCTTCCAACGATTCCTGGGTAGTATTCCAGGTTGAGATGCTGAGAGGACTTGCTCCAAGTATCTGAATACCTTTTCCGTTCTTGTCGGTAAGAGTGAACCAACGTACTCCTGTCCTGTTACCATTTTCCTGCGGATAGACATATTCAGTCATCATACCTTCTACCGTAGTTTTGTAGGTACCAAGGAAAAGTCCTGCATGTCTGTCACAATAGTTTTCCCAAGGACCGAGTCCGAAATATGTAACGTTAGAGTAACGTGAATCAATCTGGCCCTGAAGACCGATTCTGAGAGGTTCAGGCATCTGATTGTCTATCTTGATGTCGTAATTTACACCCAGAGTACCGTCAGGATGCATGCTGTACTTAATATTCATGACAGCCTTGCCATCAGATATAATAACAGCTTCGACAACAGCATTATTACCTTCGGCAGAGGATGTGACCTTCACGTCGTTGGCTGCTACATCCTTCCATTGTCCCATCAGTTCCTCTGCCTTCCAACCGCGGCGGTCATTGTCTGTACCAGCTCGCCAGAAATTCGGTCTGAATGCTGATGATATAGCCTCTACTCCAGCATTTGCATAACCACAAAGCATTCCACTGGATTTGTCAATCTT
>NZ_JBGVOG010000070.1:0-6313 GCF_045126245.1 Methanobrevibacter sp.
AAAATATTTTTTTTAATACTACTATTTTTATTATAAGCTCAGCAGGTAGCAAACATAGATTATATTTAAAACTTTCTATCTAATTCAAATAATAATTACTTTATATATTATGCAATCTAATATATTATTGGTGATAAAATATGAAGTTCGGTATAGAATTCGTACCACAAATACCATTAAATGAATTAGTAAGTTTAGTAAAATTAGCAGAAGACGTCGGTTTTGAATACGCATGGATCACAGATCACTACAACAACAAAAACGTATACGAAACCTTAGCATTAATTGCAAACGCTACTGAAACCATTAAAATGGGTCCTGGTGTAACCAACCCATACGTAAGAAGCCCTGCAATTTCCGCTTCCGCTATCGCAACCATTGACGAAATCTCAGAAGGAAGAGCTACCTTCGGTATTGGTCCTGGTGACAAAGCAACTTTCGATGCTTTAGGAATCGCATGGGAAAAACCAGTATCCACTATTAAAGCAGCAATCGCTGACATTAACACTTTATTAGCTGGAGGAAAAACCGAAGCTGGTGCAGCATTAGGTGGAGCAAAAGCTGTCCAAGAACACATCCCTATTTATATGGGTGCTCAAGGTCCTAAAATGTTAGAAACCGCTGGAGAAATCGCAGATGGTGTATTAATTAACGCTTCAAACCCTAAAGATTACGAAGCAGCTATGCCTATGATTAAAAAAGGTATTGGAGACCAAGCTAAAGAATTCGACGTAGGTGCATACACTGCAACATCCATTGGTGCAGACTCTGATGCAGCTAAAAACGCAGCTAAAATCGTAGTTGCATTTATTGCAGCAGGTTCCCCACCTCCAGTAATCGAAAGACACGGATTACCTGAAGGATTCAACGAACAAATGGGTGCTTTCTTAGCTAAAGGTGACTTCGGTGGAGCTATCGGTGCTGTAACTGACGAAGCATTAGACGCATTCTCAGTATGTGGTACTCCTGATGAGTTCATTCCAAAAATCGAAGGCTTAGCTGAAATGGGTGTAACTCAATACGTAGCAGGTTCCCCTGTTGGTAAAAACGTAGAAGAATCCATTAAATTATTAGGAGACGTAATTGCAAGTTTCTAAACTTGCTTACTTCTTTTCTTTTTTTATTTTTTTACTCCATTATACACAACTTATTAACTAACTATTTTTATAACAATTTTTAATAATTAAAAAATCCTAAGTATATTATATTAGATTTAATATATTGCAGGTATTATGATGGAAATTGAAAATCTTACTAAAGAAATAAGAGCAAGAGCCTTTGAGAGAAAAGATCCGAAAACTCCAGAACAGGTTGGTGCAAGCTGGTATAATGATGACTTAACCTATGACGGCGTTTCAAAAACATTGTTTATAATATTGCCGACACCAGGCTGTTCATGGGCGCTTGGAGACAGCGGAGGATGCACTATGTGCAGTTATGTGTCTGATTGCACACTGGAGCCTATCGATACTGAAACTATCCTAAAAATATTTCACGAACACCTCTCCAGGCATCCAATAGCTGAAGAGGATAAAATTTCTGTAAAACTGTTTGCATCAGGAAGTTTTCTAAATCCTTATGAGCTTCCGAAAGATGCCCGTGACGAAATTTTAAAAACATTAACCGAATTGGGCAATGTCACAGAAATAATCGTTGAATCAAGACCGGAATACGTAAAAGAGGAATATCTGGATGAAATCTTTGATATAATTGGCGACACATTATTTGAAGTGAGCATTGGACTTGAAACTTCAAACGATTATACTCGCCTTAAAAAAATCAACAAAGGGTTTACCCGTGAAGACTTTGAAAATGCAGTTAAGTTGATGCAGAATTTATCCTCAGCAAAAGGTTATAACCTAAAGTCAAAAGCCTATATTTTTGTTAAACCTATCTTAGTATCCGAAGCGCAAGCAATAACCGAAGCGATTGAAACCGCAAGATACTGCAACTCCATAGGAGTCAACAGACTTTCATTTTGCCCTGCTACCATTCATGGAGGAACAGTCATCGAGAGATTCTGGAGAAAGGGAGCATATCAACCGCCTTGGATTTGGTCATGCATTGAAATAATCAATACTGTTAGAGATGAACTGGACATGCCTGCACTTTTAGACACATCAGGATTTGGATCAAGACGCGGCCCGTATAACTGTAAAAAATGTAACAAAGATTTAAAACATATGATTATAGCCAATAATTTAACTCAAACTAAAATAGAATATGATTGCGAATGTAAAAGTGAATGGTTAGCTGAAATAGAAAATTGTGATATGAATAATTCTACCGTTGAAATTAAACATGTCCCATTATATTAAAATAATTAAAAATACTATATTAATAATAGGAGGAAAACATGAAAAGTAAATTCATTAGTTTACTAGCTATACTTTTAGGAATGGTAATTATCATATTTCCAGTACTTGGAGTGATTGGCGTAAGTTCATTAATTGGACTGTCTGTATTACTAGTATCTATTTATCTGCTCGTATTAGGAGTATCCATAATCGATTATAATACAAGTGGAGCTATAATTGACTTGATTTTAGGATTACTGTTATTGTTCTTAAGTATTGGTTTAATATTTAATCCAACACTTCTTGGATTTTTAACTGAAATTTCATTGTACTTTGCAGGAATAATGTTAATAATCGTCGGACTGGCTTCCCTTATTAACAACCGCAGCAGCAGATATGGATTTTACATTGGAATATCAGGAATTATACTTGGCGTATTATACATAATCATTGGAACTTATCTTGCAAATCCAATTATTCTTGGTTCATTAATAGGAATATGGTTAGTAATAAGCGGTATATTAAAATTAATGGATAGATAAACTATCCTTCTCTTTTTATTTTTTTGGTGTTAATATTGATTGGAATTAGTGCAGATTTTGACCCGGTGCATAATGGTCATGAAAAATTAATCAGGCAAGCACAAAAGATTGCGGATAAGGAAGACAAAAAAGTCGTAGTTTATTTAAACAAAGGTTACAGTGCAAATCATACGCCTTTTTTTGTGAACTTTGAAGCCCGTCGTGAAATGGTGCTGGCATTAGGTGTTGATGAAGTAAAATCCTTTGAAGGTCTTCATCACAGACTGGTTTTATCATATAGTGTTCCAATCAGGCTCAAGCAAATGATTGATGATGGTGTTACTGACTACATCACCTCAGCAAGCATTTCACTGGATGAAATCAAATCAAAAGCGCAGAAATTCATTGATGAAGGAAATTTCGTTGGAATGCCCAAGCATTACACCAACAGAAATGAAATCCGTTGGTATGCTTTAAATGAATTTTTAGGCTCTAAACTGAATTTTCACATAGTCAAGGAACTTGACAAATCCAAGTACTCCGGAAGACTAATCAGACAGTCAATTATAGATAACGGCATGACAATCCCCTCAAACGTTTACAAATTAGTTCCGAAAACTACCTGTGAGATTCTTGAGCGGGAAATAGCTTTAGGAAATGTTCCCGGCAAAAGGAACTGGGATGAAATCTACAAAAGGATGAACACCTACTCAAGGGGAAATCTTGAAAAGATAGCTTATCTGAATGGAAAAACCATTAATGAAATTATTAAAAGAAGAGTGTACAGAGACCCGGAATCTATTTGGGCAGTTTTTAGAAGATCAGATTACGGTCCAGTGATGACCCGTCTTGCAATCAGCGCAATTGAAGAGGAAGTCACTAAAAGAGAAGTGATGGATTTGATGAAAAGCTATGAGGCAGAAGGAGTAATACCTGATAATCAGAAAGTTCAACGGGTAATCGACAGGGCTTGGTATGTTGCAAGTAGCGGACTTACGGCAAAAGAAGCGAATGAAAAGTTTAGAAGCGAAAATATCACTGTTGACGATGCTCCAAAAATCATTGAAGCCGGCTTGAATCTGACAAAATTTGAAACTAAAATAACAAAAGAAGGCATTGCCACTGATCTTTATGTGGATAAAAACGGTAAAATTTCAGTCCAATTTAAAAGTGAAGGCAAAAAAATCAAGACCAATCTGAGATTGCCTGCACAGGAAGTGACTTATTTAAGATACATCATGGATTCACATTTTATTCCTGTTGAAGGAATGATAAAACAAGCAAAAAAAGGATTTAAAGTTAAAGTTACAATTGGCTGAACTTTTCCAATGCAGCCTTAACCATAATCAGATTTTCATCATCAAAATAGCTAATCATCTCTTGCAGTTCTTCTGACTTTCTTTTTGGATTATTTAAGGTATTTCTTATTCTTGAAAGGGATTTGTCCTTAAAATCGCTGCCCTCGGTTATGGATATTACATCAAAAAATTCATTTTCAAGATTGTTTCTTTTGGCAATCTCAAAGCTTTCAATCAAAAGTGCGGTAAGTGTCTTGGTATAGCTGCTTCTAAGCAATTTTAAAATTGCCGCATCACCCACATTTTCACTGATTAGTTTTATATTTAAAAACTCACCTAAAAACAATAATTCCTGAGCAGAATGGCCTGAAACATATAATGTAGGATTATTTGAATCAATTTTGCCTATTATGGCCCCATCAACCAAATTATCAACACATTTATTAATTTCCAATGTGGTTTCAGGAGATATGTTGTTTAAATCCAAATATATTCCATTTGATAATTTTCCATATTTCCTAGCTATATTCAACGCCGATTTTGGTGAGGTTGCTGAAATTAGAATATCTGACAATTTTGCCACTTCATCGAATGTGGATGCCAATCCAACATTAAGCTCATCAATAGCTTCGATTGTGGATTTTGATCTATTCTCTTTAGAAGTTAAAAACTCTATATCATCCGATTTTATTAAATTTACAAGAGTTTGGGAAACTTTTCCAAATCCAATCAAACCTATAATCATAAAACCACTTTACTTTTTAAAAAGAAGCATATCCTTTAAATTGACGCCTATATCACGAGCAATTGTATTGCATTTTGCACATAACAAGAAATAAATATCTTTTGAAGACAAATCTATTTCTGTCAATCCCTCATAATTCCCCATACCTTTTGAAATTATGAATTTATGGGAATTGAAAATCTCTCTAAACTCATCTGAAATCTCACTGTCCACATAACCTACGGTTCCGGCACCGATTTCAACAATTTCGCCAAACTCATCAAGTCCAGCTTCCAATGCATCCTCCATGCATGCGTCATTTAAAATCGGTTCTGATTTAACCGCAATTGTAATATCTAGACCATATTCCTTAATTTTGGCCATCAACAACTTATCAAAGACAATTTCGCCGGTGTTGTCAACCATATATAAGACTTTATCATGTTTTTTAAGTGAATCTTCAAACTCTTCAATATCCTTAACAACAAGGTCATTTCCTAAAGATTCGTTGATTATCGAATCAACATCATCGTCAAGGGTAAATGCTCCAAAATCAAGAATATTGCCGATGATTGCAATCTTCACGTAATTTTCCAGACTGTCATTTTCCTTTAAAATTTCTTTGACAAGAGGCAAATACTTCAAAGCTATTTCGTTTCCATGAACCTTTTCCCTATAATAAGGGTCTTCGCAACCTGTTCTGCTTTTTATGATGTTGTGCATTATTGAACCTGTCTTATTGGAATTGGTGCCTTTTGAAAAATTGTCCGCCAAAAAATTGAAAATATCATTCATGATTTCTATTTTAAGCAAATCATCATCACACGCCAAATCCATTGCTTCACGGGCCTGTCTTAAAAAGCAGGGCCCACATTCATAACTGATTTTCAAAGTTAACCACCATAAATAATTTGAACCAATTGAATTTCATCACCGTCATTGATTACAGTATCCTCAATTACCAATTCACCATTCTGTTTGGACACCATGGTCTGAGCGGATAAACCCAATTCGTCCAATAAATTCTGAATGGTAAAATCTTCCTTTGGTATTTCTTTTTCTTCGTTGATATCTTTATATTTTAAAATAAATGACATTTAATCACAACCTAATTCCTCTAAAAATGAACATGCCTTACATAACCTGTTTGCTGAAGGCTCACCGCATTTTTCACATCTTCCATGAGAATAATCCTTTTGGAGTTCCTCTTTCAATATTCCTTTAATCTTGTCATAACCCCTTAAAGTGGAATATTTTATTGTAGGGTGCTTTTGGGCAAGCTGATTGATTACCTCTGAAACTTCCCCTCTGAAAGACTGCATTGCATAAGGGCAGCTGTCAAAGTGTACTTCAAGGTCTTTTGCAACAACATACACTCCAATTTCACGTTCCGGAATTTCACGAAGAGGCTTGATTTTGACTGTGAATTCTTCAGCCTCGGATTCGGTTTTTGCTCCCAATTTAGTCAAATTA
>NZ_JBGVOG010000071.1:0-23598 GCF_045126245.1 Methanobrevibacter sp.
TCAGGAGAAAGCGTGATTGTTCAAATACTGTATTCAAGGGACGGCAAAAGCCTCAACAACGGAAACATGGTTCCCGCAACAGTGCACTCAGACGGATACCTTGAGATATCCTCCGCCGATGCGTACAAATACTATCCGGACCATGCAACAATAAAAATCTATGATTCAAACAGCAAACTGCTGACTACATAAAGCGTAAGCCTTATGCCGGCTGCAGGTACTCAAACCTTCTAGAGTACCTCCATTATTTTTTAAAAAACAGAAAAAAACACACCCCGGCCTAAACGAGCGCCGGGCCATATACTGACTCCACCATGATTGAGGATACGTTGTAGACACATAATCTCTGGGCGTCCATTTCCCCGTCACTGCAGACAAACTCCACATGATATCCGTCGCCGTTAGCAAAGTGTATGGACCTTACGTTGTGAAGAAACACCTTGTTGTCGACGATGATGTTGTTGGAGCATCCTGAAGTTAGATGGATGCTTTCAGGCCCGATAAATTCACTCAAATTCATGCCGGAATATTCCTTAATCTCCATTCATATCTCCCCCTAAGGAGCGTTTCCAAAAATCCGAACTTTTTTTATTCGCCATTTGATTTTCAATTAACATGTCAAATCAGATTAAATCCAAATGCAGAGAATTTGAATTTTCAAATCAACAAATTTCAAGCTTTAAGAATATTGTAACATAATATTCATATCGATTAAATACAATATACAAATCTATAATTACATTTATTGCATTATCAAGTATTTAAACATTTCCAATTTCGATAGATAAAATGAAATAACCTTGTAATAAAAAAACAGTCCAATACAAACAAAAAACAATACCGATTACAATCAACATTCATAACAGTTGCACGGGAAATGAACCCCCGAAAGGCCACCCCTCATGAATGGGGCCGGACTCACACATCAAAAACATGAATCTGCGAAATATAAATAACACCTAACCAAATACATATTATCAGTGAGGTATCAAAAATGCAAACAGACAAAAAGATAATTATCGCATTGATAGCTGTTGTCGTTATTTTCCTGGCCGGAATTGTAGCGATTGCGCCGAACTATTCAAACCAGAACCAGACCGCATATACAATTCCGCTCAAGAGTCATGATTTCGGCTATTTTGAAATGGACGTTCCTGACGGTTCCGATTTTGCCGTGAGAAACAACAAGGTTGCAGCAGGACAGGGAATGGTGTTCTGGCAGAACAGCGCAAACTTCTCCAATGAAACCGACGGAATAATGATATCCATCAACTATACCGACAACCTGATCGGGCAAAACGCAAAGCTTCTCTCAGAAAACAATTCGCAAAAAATCTATCTGATTGGGGACAACCCTCTGAACAACTACTACAAGGTCGTCAAATCAATCAACGGTACTGACATCATTGTCTGCGGAAACAACCTGGATTTGATTGAAAAAATGCTCAACACCACAAAAATCAAGGACACATCCGCACTGACCCTTAAGAATGCAGAAAATGCCACACCGGCACAAAACAACACTACCGTTAAAAACGAGACCCCTGCTGAAAACACTACTCCTGCTGAAAACGCCACTGCAGCACAAAACAGCACTCCTGTAGAAAAAACAGAACAAACCAAGGCTCCGGTTGAAACAACAGTGGAAAACAAGACCCCTGTTGAGACAGTCATCGAGCAGATAAGAAATGACACCCAAGACCAAAACGAAAACGTGACATTCAAGCCGATTGATCCTATCATGATCGGCGGAGGTTCATTTACAACAGGAAGCGCAGATGAAGACAAGACCTATGCGAGGATATACCTGGGCGTTGACCATGCGGGAGAGCCTGTCGGAATCAAGATTTTCTATTCCCGTGACGGCGTCGCACTGAATCAAGGAAACTATGTCGCAACCACAATACAATCCGACGGATATGTAAACATCGCAAGCGCCGATGCATACTTAAAATATCCTGATTTCGCACGTGTGGAGGTATATAACGCAATGGACGACCTGATTTCAACACAGGGAATTCATCTAAATCCAACAAGCGGTACTCAATACTTCTAGAGTACCCTACTTTTTCTTTTTTTAAGGACTCCAATTGACCCAAACATGAAAAATTGCACTAATTTTAAGGAGAAACAGCCAAATCCTAACATCACTTTTGCACCGCCACCGGACATCCAATAAGAAATTTTAAATAAAATCCGAATTAAAGTATTAACTGTAACCTTTGGTTACACTAAAAAAAATTATTTTAGTTTAAGTTTAGGGATTCTATCCCTAGACTTTAAAGACTCTTTTAAAAAGGAAATAGATACTATGGAAAGTAATGCTTTAGTAAATGGAGTTCTCTCATTTATAATACCCGGTCTTGGCCAGGCAATCAACGGTTACAAGAAAAAAGGAATCATAATGTTTGCCATACTGATTTTATTGAACATTTTCATATATTTCTTTGCAAACAACCAATTCGGCCACATCATAAGCATTGCATATTCGGCATATGCCGCCTATGACGCATACGTCACATACTAGAGTTTCCGGATTGCCCCACTTATTTTTAAAAAACCCCGCAAAAATCAAATGGCATTTCCTTAAAATCAGAGATGATTATTCAATATCTTATTTTTAAAACTATCCATATAATGAAAGCAAACTGTAATTAAAACCTTTCATAGTTTAAATATTGATTCAATGTCATGATAGCATATAGATGATAAGTCAATTATTCATCAGAAACTGTGCGAAATCATGTAAGAGTCCATTAAAAAAAATAAAAAAAAGAGTGAATAAATGAATTATTCACCTGCTGGCCTGATTTTTGTCAGCGCAAATGCTGAAATCATCACTCCAACGATAATTATCACGTCGATTATTATTTCAAATCTTTTTGCAGTGGAGAAGAGGGTTATGATGCCTATTATCCACATTACTATCAGCACTATAGGAAGGAGGTATCTGATTACAAAGGACCATGTCTTTCCGACTTTAAATGTCGAATGCTCGTTTAAGGCAGGAAGGAAATGTTCCACTCCATAAAACCAGGCGAATATTATGCACTGGATACCGATTAAAAGCAATATTCCGAACTCATTGACAAATGAATCGATGATTCCGACCAGATAGCTGCTGATACCTGTTGTCAAAATCAGGGAAAATCCGCATCCGATGACTGACAAAACTGTAGCTGTTTTTTTACGGGACCATCCCAGTTTGACGGTTGTGGAGCTCAACATCGGCTCGAAGAATCCTAAAGCAGAAGTTATGCCTGCAAATAGAATAGCCAGGAACAATAACGGAGCGAGAATGCGTCCTATAGGACCCATGATGTTGAAAATCATTGGGAAGACAATGAAAATCAGCCCGGTTCCTTCGGTAATCAGCTGAACCATAGGTGTTCCCGCGGTAGCTGACATGTATCCCAAAATTGAAAATACTCCAAAAGCGGTAAATATCTCAAATAGGGAGTTGGATGCAACCACAATCAATACATTATCAATCAGTTTGGAGTTTTCAGGCAGGTAGCTTGCATATGTAAGTGCAATTGCCTGACCCATACTCAGGGAGAAGATGATTTGGGCAAATGCCGCAAGCCAAATGTTGACGTCCAAAAGCATGCCCCAGTTAGGGGTGAGCAATGTATCGATACCTATGCCTGCGCCCGGCAATGTCAATGCATAAATGACGATTATTCCCATTATGACAAACAGGGCAGGGATGAGAATCTTTGAAACCTTACCTATACCCTCATCGACGTTCTTGTGGGAAATGAACCACAATACGACCCAAAGCAGGAGTACACATATTGTTGTAGGCAGAAGCAAAAAGCTTGCGTTTGAGAGATTGGAGCTTCCACCAACGGTTTTGGTGAAGTAAAGCGCCGCATCAGTTCCCCAACTGAAAGTGAAACTGCTTAAAAGGTATACCAAATCCCAGCTCAGGATTACCATATAATAGATTGTTACTATAAAAACGAAAAGAACCAGTGCCCAGGCGATGTATTCAAATTGAGGTTTGATCTTCTTTAGGATATTTGAAAACGAATCCTTGAAACTGAATCCTACACCATATTCCAATATTAAAAACGGAACTCCCATAATAGCAATTGCAGTGAAGTACGGTATGAAAAATGAACCTCCACCGTTGGAATAAAGCACATAACTGAAACGCCAGATGTTTCCAAGTCCAACTGCCGCCCCAATCATGGCAAAGATGAATGCTATTGATGAGTCCCATTCAGTTTTCTCAGCCATAATATCATCTATGTATAATATATTGAACTTACATAATATAATATTGTTGTGAAAAAATGAATGTATTCGATAAATTTATGATGGGTGAGACATCAGGCATAAACTGGTGTTTTGAAAACAGGCACTTCCAGGAAAGGTTAAGCGAAAACGGACTTTCCCAAAGCTACGTTGCAGACTGTCTAATGAATGAGGAACCTATAAGCTGGGAGCATGTGGAAAACGACCTGTATGCCGTGGTCTATAAGGCACCAAGCTCAAAGGACTATAAGGAAATCAGAATACTTATGGCATGCAGCGGAAATTCAATTGATCTTGTAACCATCATGAGAAACAATGAAACAACAACCAATCGCCAGAAAAGACAATATCAGTCAGACAAAAAGAAAAAAATAGAAAAAAAGAGATTGAAAGCTTTATCCAAAAGGAAATATTAAAGCCCTTACTCTTCTAAAACTTCAGCTTCATCTTCACTTTCGCTGAATAGCTGATCAAGCATCCATTCGGCATCGTATTCCATGATGTCGTCATAGCCCTGACCGACACCTAAAAACATGATTGGCCTTTGAATGACATAACCTATTGAAAGTGAGGCTCCGCCTTTGCTGTCGGCATCGGCCTTGGTGAGGATAACTCCGTCAATGTCAATGGCTTCATTGAATTTGGAGGCCTGTTCTGTTGCGTCGTTACCAGTCAGAGCATCACCAACAAAGATAACCAAATCGGGATTTGCAACCCTTCTGATTTTCTTCATCTCATCCATAAGGTTCACGTTGGTCTGCATTCTTCCTGCAGTATCGATTAAAACCAGTTCTTTTCCTTGGGCTTTTGCATGCTCGACCGCGTCGTATGCAACAGCTGCCGGGTCTGAACCTTTCTTGTGCTTGATGATTTTAACACCTACATTATCCGCATGATAGGTGACCTGCTCTATGGCTCCTGCCCTGAATGTATCAGATGCGGCAATAACCGGAGTGTAGCCTTTTTTAAGATAATAGTTTGCCAGTTTTCCGATTGTTGTTGTCTTTCCTGTTCCGTTGATTCCGACAAACATCACGACAAGAGGCTCGCCCTGCGCCTTTTTCTCCTCAATCATCTCGGTCATGGACTTGCCCGGAATGTCGATGATTTCGGCAACTGCATTTCTCAAAGCGATGTAAGTGTATTCGGTAATGTCATTGCTTCTTTTGATTTTTTTACCGACCAGATCGTTTTTGACACTGTCGCAAACTGCGCTAGCCACTTCCATAGCCACATCGCCCTGTAAAAGCTCCATTTCAAGTTCCCACAGGATGTCTTCGACGTGCTTTTCTGAGATGGTCTTTTCACGCACAAATGAAAATATTCCTCCGGAAGCTTCACCGTCTGCAGAAATGTCTTCTTTTTTATCCTTGTTTCTGCTCCAGAAGTGGGACTTTTTCTCCTCTTCTTCAGAATCCTCTTCCTCATCAGAATCTTCCTCATCATCCTCGGACTTGTCCTTGCCCCTGCTCCAGAAACGGGACTTTTTCTCTTCCTCTTCAGAATCCTCTTCCTCATCATCCTCGGACTTGTCCTTGCCCCTGCTCCAGAAACGGGACTTTTTCTCTTCCTCTTCATCCTCGGATTTTATCTCTTCATCCAAATCCGCATCTTCACTTTCAGATGATTCCGGAAGTAAATTAGAATCGTCTTCCTCTTTTTCCTCCTCTTTTTTACGTCCAAATGAAAAAAATGAAAATCTTTGACCTGACTCTTCCTGGAGGTTGTCTTCTTTTTCGGCTTCTTCAATAAGCTCTTCCTCTAGCTTTTCACTGGTTCGTGAAAACTTCTTTTTTAAAGATTCAAACAAAATAATCCAACCTTATAAAATTATAATATTACTATTTATAATCCTTTTAATATTTAAAAAATAGCTAAAAAATAGAATTGATAATATATTAATTTAAAAAAAAGAAAAAAAGTGGGAGATGATTATCCCCTTTGAGTCATGTTGCCTTGAGCGGCAGCCGCGATTTGTTCAGCCTGAGCCTGAAGGGAGCCGACAATGTCGGTGACTTGCTGCAAGTTAGCCAACATCTTGTCTAGGCTGTCTTTCAAGTCTTCCTTTTGGCCTGCGATAATTTTGCGAGCGCCGTCTGCGTCCTTTTTGACTGCATAGCCTGACCCGATACTTACAATAATTTCATCAGTACTTTTAAGTTCTCCCTTAATGAAGGAACCCGCACCGACAGGAACGAAAGCTTCAACAGAATCTTTTCCTTCAATGTCATCTAAAGTGTTGGACAATGCATCGACCTCAGCAATTGTGGCCTGAATCAGTTCAATCTGTTGCTTGATTAACTCAGACTGTTGTGAGTATGCATTAATTTCATTAATAAGATTGTTAAATCTTTGTTGGTCATCCATAATTACACCTTACAATGCATTTATAAAATTTCTTTTACGATAGGGTCTAAAACTTCTTCAGGAGCAATTTCAGTAATTTCCTTGATTGAAATTTGGTTCCTGTTGATACCATGTTTACTTCCGAAACGTTGATATATTTTATCTTCAACGTCAGCTTCACAAGTAGCTTTGTATTCTTTAGTAAATTCATGATATGAATCGCCCATTAAAAAAGTACCTTTAACTCTGTAAATTTTTGTTATCATATTAAATCCCTCATGATTATATTAATTAAAAGTCATCCAAAAAGCCTAACGCTTCTTCAACTCTAGCCATTTCAGGACCAGTACTGTCCTTGGCCACAATTGCACCGTTTGAATTTGAAATTGTGCATGCGCCAACTAAAGGTATACCTCTGCCGACAGTACCAATATCGCCTTCTACACCAAATACCTCTTGAGCAAAATTGATTTCACTTTTGACAGCCTTGCTACTGATTAGGAATCCTTTGTTGGTTACGGTAATCAAAGAACCGATAATGTCGCTTCCGACCATTGAGGTTGATTCGACATTTACATCAAGGGTTTCTTCAACCACTTCAATAGCTTCCTGACCTAAAAATGGGCTTACGATAGCTCCGGTGTCGTTAGCAGCAATGATGTTTCCGACTGCAGTGTATTGGCCCGGAAGTGTAGCGACATTTAAGCCAAGCTTTTCAAACTGTTCAATTTCTCTATCTAAAACATGTGGGGAAACAACGATACCATTTGAATTAGCTACAGCTAAAGATCCAATGAGACTGCTACCTGAAATAGAAGACTTGACAACATCGACTTCCAATGTTTCCTTAATGATTTCCGCCTTTTCATCCAAAAGGGTATAAGGAACAATAGCCAAATCGTCAGTTGCCAGAATAAACACTCCTACATTAGGATTTCCTACAATATCTACTCTTCTCAACATATTGTTACCTCACATAAACTCAACAGCATGGTAAAAGGTACTATAGCTATTCCGCTAAAGTAGCTTGTACAACACCATCATCATCTTTGACTGCTTTTACAGTAATTTTAGAAGGTATTTTTTGAATACCTCTTTCCCAAATAGCATGATTAATAGATTCATCAATTTTAACTTCTTCAGCTTTCATGTGTTTGGTTAAAAAGTTTTTGACTTCTCTGATAGCTCTAGGAGCTCTGATAGTCCTTTTAACATTTTTAACGTTTCTAAGTGGAATTGTGTAAACTCTTTCCATAATAACCCCTCTTATAATTTTAGACTGTTTCTTCTCCAATGTCTAGGTTTTGGTCTGTATCTAAGTTTACGGTTAGTTTTAGCATAAGCCCAGATTGGAATTCTCCTGTTTTGTTTGTTTGCTTTTGCCATTCTTAATTTTTTAGCTAATGGTTTATTTCTACTCATTTTCTCACCTGTAACATATAATAATTATTTTTTATATCCGATAACGCGAGTTTGATAATGTTCCGGGAATATGTCCAATGAGTTTCCTCCCTTCTCGTCAATCAGGGTTCTTATTTCAACCTCATAATCCGAACTGTTGTCCTTGTTTGACTTTTCATGAGATATCTCGAAAAGATTGGATGTTATCATCCTAACGGATTTGTGTCCGAAACTGTCCAGGTTAATGTATTGGACATCTTTTCTATCTTCAAGGCTTCTTATCTGATTGACGGTCAATTTCGGAGTTCTGTCATCACGTCTTGTCCCGTCTGCAATAATGTCGTAATCTTCAGCGATTTTTTCTATGACGTTTTCATGAATGAACTTGATTCCGTCGTTGGGAAATCCGTCCTCCATAATCATGTCGCAGGTCTTATCCAAGAGAGCGACATCCATGTCAAGAACCTTGTGTGTGAAACCCAATGATTCCGCTGACTTTGCTGCCGGTATGTATGACTTGTAGACGCCAAAGTTGGCAGTGCACAATTCTACTTCAAGGCCCAGTCTCTTAAGCATTACAGCCATAAAAGATGAATCCTTTCCGCCGCTATACAATACTCCAGCTTTCATCGACATTATTTCCTTGTAATCTTGATTTCCCTTTTCTGACCAGCGATGTTTCTCAAGAGCACCTTTAACTGATCGTCAGTTACCTTTCCTCTTAAGCTTCCTGCCTGAGCGGACTGAATCAATTGTATTTCAATTTGACTTACAAGTTCAGGTCTGGTCAATTTGAGATTAGCCAATCTAGCGCGAGCTTCAGGAGTCATGATTTGATTTAAAATCTGTTTCTTCTGAGCTTCCATTTGTCTTTGAGCTTCCTGCTGCTGAGCCTGAGCTACTGCCTGTTGCTGTGCTTGATTTTGCATGGCAGCTTGCTGAGCTTGCAGTTCAGCCATCCTTTTTTGACGAATTTCATCTAAATCGCTCATATCAAACTCTCCAAATAAATTAATTAGTATTTTTCAAGTTCAGGAATATCTTTAATAATTTCAGCAGAAATTTTATCTAAGAATGATCTTCCTGCTGGGGAAACAACTCTTCCACCTTCGACTTTTTCTACATATCCTGCGTCTTCCAATTGGTGAAGTGCGGTTCTGATAATGGATCCGCTGCCTCTTCTGAACACTTCAGGACGTACGCCACGGTCTTTTTTACCACCGTAGAAAGTTCTTAAACTAACAACTCCCACAGGACCATCAATATAAACTCTTCTGATAATAGAAGCAGTCCTTATAAACCACCAATCTGCATTTTCTGGTTTTCTTTCCTTGTGAACACCAGTTTTAACAAAATTGGACCATGCAGGGGAATTGATTTTATCATTATTTTTAAATTCTTCTGCGACTTTTTCAATTAATAAATCTGCAGGTACATCAAATACAGTAGTCATATTAATTCTCCAATATTTTATTAAATAATTGTAGCTTAATCCACTGTAAATTTAAGACCTAAAAAAATAGGGCCTGTAACTCTAAATTTATAATGTTTAAGGCTTTTTCTTATAGATTACAGCAACGTGTCCCCTAACGTCTATGAGCTTTGCTCTGGTTTTGGTGACAATCTCATCGATGTAATCGTCTTTATCTCTAGCGATATTTTTTGCAAATTTAAGTTTAACAATTTCATTAGCTTCAAGTTGGCGTTTGATTTCTTCAATGACATTGTCGTTTACGCCAGCCTTACCAATGTTAATTGTCATCGCGGAAAGAGCTCTATTCATCATTTCTTTTTTTGATTGACTCATATTTAGCTCTCCTTTTAATTTTCTTTTCCTTGTGATAAGGAATCTTCATGACATGGTCACATTCACCACAAAAAATGTTAACTTCAGAGTTAACCAGCCGGACGGTGCAATTGTAACCAGGGTAAAGGAATTTCTTGCACTTTCTGCAATACCTCCTTCTCCACTTTTCGGGGATCTTGGTATTGTACTTTGTGGACAGCTTCAATGCGAGCTCAACATAACGGTCACTGCGCTCGGGATGGGTGATGAATTCCATCTCAGCACGTTCAAAAAGGATGTTCATCCTTTCAGTCGCTATGTCAATCATCCACTTCGGTCTTTTTCCTCTACTCAAAAATATCCTCCTCATAATTATGAAAATAGGATATAATATTCAAAATTGAATTAAAATGATTTGCGCAAATTAAAACAAAAACCATAGTTAAAAATAAACCTTAGGTTAATATGAATATTAAGAATAAATATGTATAACCCTATTTATAAAGGTTATGCATTTTGGGAAAAATAACCTAATTTGAAAAATAAAATAAAAAAAAATAAAAATTAATGAATACTTTCAAAACCTTTTATTTTGTCAAAATCAGCACTTTTTCCATTACATCCTCTAAAAAAATAAGCAAAATTGTAAGCATTTAATAAAATTTAGTTAAATGTGAAAAATTGATGAAATTAAAACTAATTGATAAGCCAATCCATAAAATCAATCTCCCCTACCGGAAAATCAACCTTACCGCTGACAACATCAAAAAGCGCATCTGCAACCTCATCGACTGTCAAGTCGCTTGCGTCAATTTCGCTAACATTCTCGCCATAAATGTCATAGGCCTCGGCTGTGCAGACTCCCATGGCTTCGGCTTCCAGATTTTCACGAATTTTAGAGTCTGAATAGTCACGTTCCTTCAATCTTGCCTCCAAAATCTCAGGACGGACCCTTAAAACGATTACCTTATCTGCGCCCTCGCACAGATGGGCGAGATGCCCTTCAAAAACAAGGGATTCGTCGCTGAGGGATATGATCTCGAGAACCTTTTCGTTCAATCTGTCGATGTCAATGACCTTATAGCCCTTATCCTCATCAATTCCCAAAACGAAATCGTTTTCAATTGCCAAATCATTGATTTTAATCAGTTTAAAATCCAGTTTGGAAGCTAGTATTTCACTTACGGTAGTTTTTCCCGTACAGGGAGTTCCACTAATAAAAACAACATTTCTCATAAGTATCTAAAAAAAAGAAAAAATGAATTATTTCTTTAAAATAATTCTCAATACGTCTTCATCCTCAAGCACATGGTCAGGGCCTACCTTCTGGCCCGGAAACTTGACGGATGTTCCCCAAACCTTTGCATGTCGGAAATTTTTCACGAATTCCCTGTGAAGCTTTCTGCATGCCTCGATTACGGTAGAACCTTTCTTGATAACCAGAGGATCTTTCATGTCCGCCTTTCTTCCCTGCGGTTTCAGATATACCCTCACAAGGTCAAGATTGTCAAATATGATATCCTTAAGCTCATCGATATTTGTGTTCTTGTCGGCGGAAATCGGAATGAACTCCGGAATGTATTTCTTAAGCTCTTCAATATATGCCTCATCGACCAGGTCAACCTTGTTCAGCAAAACCAGCATAGGAACATATGACTTGTTTCTGTCAAGCACGTCAATGAACTGGTCCATTGTCACATCATCCCTGAACAGCACGTCGGCATTGATGTATCCGTATTCATTCAATATGGACCTGATTGTCTTTTCATCCATATGGGTCAGCGGACAGGTTGAGGATACCTTTACACCACCCAGTTTCTTTCTTTTGACTGTAACATCAGGCGGCTGTTCGTTCGGCCTGATTCCAATGGCCCTAAGCTCGTTTATGATAACATCAATATGCTGCGGATTGAAAGTGTCGAGAACGACCAGTATCAAATCGGCAGTTCTTGCAACAGACAAGATTTCCTTACCTCTTCCCTTACCGCTGCTTGCGCCGGTAATGATTCCCGGAATGTCAAAGATTTGAATTTTTGCGTTCTTGTGTTCCATGACCCCCGGAACAATGTCCAAAGTAGTGAACTGATAAGCCCCCACCTTACTTTCGGCATTTGTGATATTGTTTAATAATGTGGATTTGCCGACAGAAGGAAAACCTACTAAAACTACAGTCGCATCCCCTGACTTTTTGACATGGAATCCCTGACCTTTAGAGCCTCCGCTGCTTCTTTGCAATGATTCCTCTTTCAGCTTTGAAAGTTTTGCCTTGAGTTTACCGATATGGTGTGAAGTAGCTTTATTGTATGGAGTCTTTTGAATCTCCTCTTCAATATCCTTTATTTTCTCTTCTATCCCCATTAAACCACCAAAAATTAAATAAAAAAAGGAAGATTAGGAAAATCCTAATCCATTTAATTTGTTGAATTTCCGCTTGCGCCGCCGGCTACAGTATTTTCGAAGTTTACCTTAAACAACATTACCCCGCTTTCACTGTGCTCAAGGGAGAAAATATCTTGACCTGCACCACCGAACAAGTACAGTCTGGTAAACATTGAATTTACCAATTCGTGACTCATTAAGATAGGTGTGTACTGATTTTCATTGCCCATAAGGAACAAAGTGAAGTTTCCGTCTTCACATCCTTTGATTGACTCATTTTTCATGAGAATATTGTCTTCAACCAAAATAATGTTGGATGCTTTAAGCGGATTGTATTCTGTGTCATTGACCATGATCTTTTCATTGGTCTCTGAATTTACACATTCTACATGTGCGTTTGTTGTGTTGTTTCCTGTTCCTCTTTCGATGACTGCATTTACCTTCAAACCTTGGCTATCGAGCACTGTTACGTTGGCTGATGAACCAGGTGCGATTTCACCTGACCCCTCGGTTGGAATATAGTAATTGTAGTTTTGGGAAGTTTGGTTTTCAAAGTTCCATGCACCGAAGTAGGTCCACCAACCTGCCTTTTGAAGCATATCTGCTGACGCCACAAATGTTACCGGCCGTGGATTTTCAGGGTGAGTATATGAGACTACCTCTTTTGCGTCGGCTTCGGAAATGTGGTATTTGTCAACCAATGTCTTTTGAGCGTCACTGGCTGTTTTTGGCAAAATGTCAATTAACATGTCAACGGATTTTCCTGTGTCTCCTGTGACATTGACAAGCTTGTTAACTGCCCTTTCACCGCTTGAATCCAACATTCTATAGATACCTGCAGACAGCTCCAGATCATCGGTAGTCATTGATTTACCTAACCAGAATGCACGGCTTCCTGTCTGTGAACCCCCATCGAATGTTACCTGTCTGTCGGCAGCAATCTCAAAGAGGTACCCGAAGTCCCACCAGGATGTGATGACTGTATCTTCAGTTTGATTTCCGTCAATCCATTGCATTGCGTTCCACATTCCGTCATTGGTACCTGGAACAACAGTCTCGGAAGTCAGATATGCACCACAGACGGACGGCATGATAAGTGCCAATACGATAGCTATAATTACAACTGTCTTTTTGATTGGAACTTTAACGGAAGCGTCGGATTTCATTCCGTAAATGGTGAACAATCCTGCAGCAACAATAACAAGGAATGCTGCTATTGCGTATATGACGTTGATTGTTGACAATGGAATTGCCACTAAAAATCCGCATAGGAATAGGATGACAACCAACCATCTGTCGTCGTTTAATCTGTTTTTGATGTAATCTCCAGCATAGCTTACAAAAATACCGGTAAGTAAAGCGAATGGCAATACAATAGTTGTAATGAACCTTGAACCTCTACTTACAGCAAGAGCGGCAATTACAATCCATACGACAAATAATGTTGCATACATTACTGTCAAACGTTTATCAGATAAGATATCATTATCTCCACCGAATTTCAAATCAGATAAGGAGATTTTAAATTTACGGTCATTGTCTATTTTTTTGGAAGCTGATAACCTGTCGCCTTTTTGAGGTTTTCCGGAAATGCCTTTGGATGCTTTGACAGAACGGTATTTGAAAGATCTTGATACCAAAACATATAACACTATCAAACCAGCGAACAATACGGCAATTCCACCCATACCGTTCACTACACCACCTGTATTGGCCAGGAACGCAGAAGTCATTCCCTTACCGAGTAAAGATGGCATTTGCATCTCTGCAACGGAAATAAGTACGTTCGGGAATCCACCTACAACAACAGAAGCAGACTGCAAGTTCAATAAACCAGTTAAGCTTGAAAAGATTCCGATAATACCGTCGAAACCTTTGAAAATTCCAAGGAAAACAAATCCAATAACACCAATTATGATAATTGTTAATAAATCTTTATTATGTATAAACCAATCCAGTTTGCTTGAATAATTGTCTTGGTCATCTCCAATGTTGAAGAAATAACATGCAATTAAATAAGCTACGGCAAATACGCCCATAAGACCTACATAAAAGATATAACCAGTCCATGAGAAGGAGAACAATCCTATAGCCAAAATTGACAGTACTGCATAAACCACTTTCAAAATCATGTTGTCTGTTCTTAAAGCTTCAACGAAGAAGAATATGAAGAACAGAGGGAATATGTAGTAGAACATATCTGTATCGAAAAATCCTGGGAATGTGTGCGCAAAGTAGTTTGGAGCAAGGACTATAATCAATGTTGCAACAATAGCTCCATAATCATTAGTGATTCTTCTTGAAAATATAAATGCCGGAATTACTGCAAATGTAGATATGATTGCACCAGTCCAGAATGCGACTTCTTTTACAGAATAATCGTGTCCAAGGAAGTTATTCGCCAAATCGTGTATCCATGATGTGACATACACAATGGCATACTCATAGCTAATCTCATTACCGTCAGGAGCATACCTGTGCATATCCCATGCACTGCCGTTAATTATTTCATCTCCCACATGGCCGTGGTCTACAAAATTCTCAGTCAACCTCAAGTTATAATATGAATCCATTTCACTGAAATAAGGAAGACCTGAATCATCGGTGTAATAATCTTTAGTGTCACCGCTGAGCATAGGCAAATCGGCTGCGGGAACCTTTAATGCAAAAACAAAAGCTAACAAAATCAAAATAATGATTATTGATTTGCTTATTGTTAAAATTGTTTGTCTATTCATAGAAATCCTCTATTCGTCTCTTTAGTCTTTAAATTCCTAAATCAAGAATTTTAAATAATTAATTGTTAAAATTATAAGAAATAAATAAAAATATTTTATGTGATATGAAAAAATATTTTTATTGAATAGTATATATTAAATTCAACATTATTAAATATTATGTATGCTTTAAAAAATAGGAAAAATTAAAATTTATTCCAATTTATTTTCAAGATCCTCTAGGGAACATGTGAATTTGCATCTTGGGAAATTGCTGCAACCAACAAATTCACCAAATCTGCCGGATCTTTTCAAAAGCGGCTTTCCACACTTAGGACAGACCCCAACCTCTTCAGGATTATATTGCTTGGTGTTGTCCTTGCCGCAGTTAGGATCAAGGCACATTTCCCGTTTATTTTTGCCTTTGCCTGCTACAATCATTGGAAGGCCGCATTTTTCACAGGTCTTTTTGATGATTGAAGCGTTTTTCGGAACTGAGTATGTTACGTTACAGTCAGGATAATTTGTGCATCCCACAAAGCTTCCGTAACGGCCCTGCCTTTTTACAAGCTTGCCGCCGCACTCGCATTCGCCAACTATATTGGTTGCCTGATATGCCTCATACAGTTTGGAACCTATGCCTTTCTGGTTCTTGTCGATGTCTGCCAAAATGTCCTTGACATCCTTTTCGCCTTCGCCAATGACGCTTTCCTTTGTGGTTTCATCCTGATTGATTCCTTCAAGCTTGTTTTCAAAATCCCTTGTAAGCTCTTCGCTTGTCAAGTCACTGCAGTAGGTGTTCAGGGTGTCGATTAAATCCTCACCCAACTTGTTGACCTCAATCTTTGAACCTTCGATGTATTTCCTGTCATAAAGCTTGTCGACAATGTCTGCACGGGTTGCCTTGGTTCCGAGGTTTTTCTTTTCAAGCTCCTTAATCAGGGAAGCCTGATTATAACGGGCAGGAGGTTTGGTTTCCTTTTCATCCTTAATGAGTTCCTTGACGCTCATCAGGTCCCCCTCGCTGACTTCAGGGAACTTTTCATTGTCTATTTTCTTGAACGGATAATGTTCCATCCATCCCTTATGGGTAACCCGTCTGCGCTTGAACTTGAATTTCTCATCCTCAATGTCGAGAGTGGCGCTCATTGTCTCGAATTCGGCAGATTCGAAAAATACTGCAATGAATCTGTATACAATAAGCTCATAGATTTTCTTCTCATCGCTGTTGAGTGATTTCGGAAGTATTCCTGTCGGGTGAATCGGAGGGTGAGCTGCATCCTCCTTCTTACCGTTGTTAGGCCTTAGTTTTGAAGGCAAATTGGATATGTGCTTTTTGAATTCGGGATTTGCAGACAGCTGCCTGAATATATTCTCAAAGCCCAAACTTTCAGGCAATTTTTGAGATGATGTGCGGGGATATGAAGTATAACCTGCACTATAAAGATTCTGAGCGGCAATCTGGGTTCTTTTCGGTGAAAAGCCAAATACGCTATATGCCTCAGCCTGAAGACCGCTTAAGTTAAATGGAACAGGAGGCCTGGTTTTTGACTTTGTAAAGTCAATCTCATCAACGACAGCATCCTTTCCCTGACATTTGGCGAAAATCTCATCGGCTCTGGCCTTGTCGAAAATGTTTCTCTCGACATGCCTGATTTCAATGTCTTCAAAGTCAAGGATTGCCCTTATAATCCAATAAGGCTCAGGAACAAACTCCCTTATTTCCTTTTCACGCTTTACCAGAATCGACAAAGTTGGAGTCTGAACCCTGCCGACAGAAAGTTTTAAAAATCTGTGCTTGGTTCTTTTGACGGAATCGGAAAGCGCAATGGAAATGTTCATTCCGAAGTAGTAATCAAGAATATGGCGCGCGATACCGTTGTCTACCTGATGCATGTCAATATCAATTCTGTTTTCATAAGCATCCACAATATCCTTTTTAGTTAAAGTAGAAAACTTCATCCTTGAAACATTGTTCAGGGAATCCTGACCGCATGCATATTTCAAGGCATTGTATCCTATTAAAGTCCCTTCAACATCGTAATCGCAAGCATGAATGTAAGAATCAGCATTTTTACCGAATTTTTTTATGGCTCTTAGGTAATCTCTTGTAAATGCACTGCTTTTGTTGACCTCATGGGAAGGCGCCCAGTGAAGATCAAAGGAAACTTTAAATCTTTTTGATTTTTCGGGAACCAATGAGTACAGATGACCGACACCTGACAAGACTGTAATGTCTTTAGAATCCCTTTGAAGTTCCCAATATTTAACTTTCTTATTATATAATTTCTTTTTGGCACTTGGTGAAAGTGCTTTGGCTATTTTTTCTGCCGAACTCGGTTTTTCGCAAATTATTACTTCATGCATTATACTTACCTAAAAAATTTTTTATAAAATATTTTAATGAAATTTTTAATATAAAAATATTACTATTTTCCAAAAACATCTGAAACTGCAACATATTTATCAACCGATTAAATAAATATATAACATAATAGTGTCTTAATCGAGGAACAAACATGAAAAGTAAAACCATAATTATATTTTCATTGATACTGCTGATTATTTCCGTTTCATCAGTGTGCGCCAGCGAAGATGCGGCGCAAATATCTTCGGCCGATGCAACCCAACTTTCCCAAAATCAGGAGTGGTATCTCGATACCAATGCTGAAAATGAAGGTGACGGCAGCCAAAACAGCCCATTCAAGACATTGAACACTGCCGTTGAAAATGCAAAGGATGGAGATACCATATATGTTGCGCCGGGAGCCTATAAAGGATTGGGATCAAACGTGAACCTGACCATAGGCAAAAATCTGAATTTGAAACATTAAAGGAAAAACTAAACGTTACCCAATACCTGATTTTGATTAACGATGACGACATGGAACAAGACCTGCATGAAGTAATAGACTTTATACGCACCCATCTCTTTTATTTGACAATACCTGTTATAGTAATATCCAGTGATGAAAAATTAGTTAAAAATCAGGAAATACTAGATATGCCTACAGTAAATCACGTTCTCAAACCAATAGACATGCATTCATTCAAAGAACGTCTGCAAAACATTCTTTGGATATTCGAATCCAATAAAAACGCCAATGACATTTCCAATCTCCCAGGCGGATATATCTTAAACAAAAAGGTTATGGAGAAGCTGGAAAAAAAATCTGAATTTTCAATGCTGTATGTTGACTTGGATAATTTCAAGGAATTTGGTGAATACTACGGATTATACAAGGGAAGTGAAGTCATACTGTATGTATCCGAAATCTTATACAAAGTCATCAGAAAACATGGAGATATGAATGATTTTATTTCCCACATTGGAGGAGATGATTTTGTTGTGATTCTAAACGATTACAGGGCCACAAAACTCATCGGGGACGAAATAATAAGAATGTTTGAGGAACATATCAGAGACTTCTACGAAGAAGATGACCTGAAAAACAATTATATCGAAACCATCAACAGGAATGGGGAACTTGAAAAAATTAAGATTATGGGCCTGTCCATCATTGCCCTTGACTATAAGGACTTCGCCGAAGAGTCCCTAAATGATGTTTACAAAAAAATGATGAAAATCAAAAAAGAAGCAAAAATGATTGACGGCAGCGTATTGTTGTATTGAGTGCCTAAATTATAGTTTATTGATGATTTAAAAAAAGAATTGAATTATTCCTTTCTGGTAGGAATTTCTTCATTGTAAAAACGGTAAAAATCAGCACAGAAATCACAAATTGGAAACTGACCATTTCTGTAATATGCCAAATCCGCCTTGTTCATGTCAAATTGCTTACCGCATATAAAACAAGTTTCGATTTTTTCTTCGCTCATGATATTACCCTAAAAAAAGTAAAAAAGATAGGTTAAATTGCTTAACCTATATTGTATTTTTGCAAGAGTAAGATCTCTTCGGTAGATACTTTTCCACCTTGTTTGAATTTTTCAAAGATTTCTTCAGCTCTTTCTTTTTCTTCACGGTTTTTATTAGCACCGCCAGAAGGTTTGTTATCGGATTTTCTGCGTTTAGGTTTGTTGGAACCTAATTTTTTGTTGATAACGTGAATATCGCTTAAGATAGCTTTGAATTCTTCATGTTTAGCTGAAGCATTCTTACGAGCTTCGATGAATTTTTTGTGAGCTTCGTCAGCTGCAGTTCTGATGTCATCGGTTTTTCTGAAGTAGGTAAGCATTTCTTCGTGAGCTGCTTGAGCTTTTTCGGAAAGTTCAATAACTTTTTCGTGCTCTTCTTCAGATAATTTTTTGAGCTCTTGAGCTTCGTTCTTAACGGATTCATCTTCATGAATTTCCATTAATTGTTTTCTTAAATCATTTGCATTTTTAACAAGCTGATTTTCTTTTTTAATGTCTAAAACGCGAGTTTCAATGATTTTATCAATCTTTTTGATTTCATTTTCTATTTTGATTTTATCGCGTTTACCGGATGACCATTCTAAACTTTTAATTTTATTGTTTGCATCATTACGAGCTTTTTTAGCAGCTTCAACAGCTTTGTTGATTTCATTACGCTCGTTTCTGAATTCAATAGCTTTGTTTAAGTTTTCTTTTAAAGATGCGTTTAATTCATCTCTAATTTTACGTTGTTCTTTAGCTACTTTGTTGAATTCTTCTCTTTCTTCAGCAACTTTAGCAATCTCAGCTTCTTTTTCATCTTTTTGTTTTCTTACACCTTCCATGGTGTCAGCGAGAACAAAATTAGACTCAGGGAGGCCTTTTTTAGATTTTTTAGCTTTAGGTTTTTCTTCTTTAGCTTCTTCCTCTGCAGGTTCTTCAGCAGCTTCAGCTTCTTCTTCAGCAGCCTCTTCAACTACTTCCTCTTCAGCTTCATCTTCGGATTCTTCAGCTTCTTCTTCAGCAGCCTCTTCAACTACTTCTTCCTCAGCTTCTTCTTCAGCTTCAGCGACTTCTTCTACAGGTTCTTCAGCTACAGTTTCGGTTTCAGCTTCTTCAGCTTCGTCTTCTACAGTTTCAGTTTCAGCATCTTCAGTGGTTAATTGATTAAGAATTTCACATAAGACTTTGCATAAGTCTTTTTCTTCTACTACTACATCAGCAATTTCTTTTACGGAGTCTTTTGCATTGAATGCAATTCCGCAACCTGCTGATTCGATCATGGAAATGTCGTTTGCGCCATCTCCAACAGCAACTACTTCATCTAAAGTAATTCCTGCTTCTTCGACATGGTCTTTTAATACATCCAATTTGGTTCCGGATACTAAAGGACCAGTCACTTCGCCAGTTAATTTACCATCTTCGACTGTGAAACTATTAGTATAAACTGTTTCAACTCCAAGTTTATCCTTGATTTTATCAGCCACTACATCAAAACTACCACTAATGATAGCTACATCCACATCTTTATCTTTTAGACATTTGATGGTTTTTTCTGCGCCAGGCATTAATGGAAGATCACAAGCAACTTTTTCGATATCTTCAATAGAAGTTCCTTCGAGAAGTTGTACTCTGTCTTTAATAGCAGTTTCAAAGTCAATTTCACCTTGCATAGCTTTTTCAGTAATTGCAGCTATGTCCTCTTCAACATTTGCTAATTTCCCTATCTCATCTATCGCTTCACCATCAATAATAACGTTGTCTAAGTCAAATACTACAAGTTTAATCAATAATACCACCAATTATATTAAATCTAGCTCACTTAATCTGTCGTAAGCTCTTTCGACACCAAGTTTAGCGTCGCTTTTTGTTTTAGCACCAGTACATACAACCTTACCGGAACCAAACAATAATAAAACCACTTTAGGGTCGGATAATCTGTATACTAAACCAGGGAATTGTTCCGGTTCGTATTCAGTATCTTCAAGTTCTAAAGCTACTGCTTCCAAGTTTAAAGTAGATTCCAAGTTTGCGGAAGCTACAATGTTTTGAATTTTAATTTCGAATTCTTCGGGAATGTCAGTGTCGACAGTCCTCATTAAATCGACAGTCTTTTTGATTGCCAATTTAGAATCATCTATAGATTTTGCTCCAGTACATACAAGCTTACCAGAGCTGAAAATTAATGCTGCGGTTTTAGGATCTTTAAGTTTAAAAACTAATCCCGGAAACTGTTCACGATTAAAATTAACCCCTTCTAAAGCTTGTGACACTTCAGTAAGAACAATGTCTTTACCAATGCTTGCAGAAGCAACAATGTTTTCAATTTTGATATCAACATCGGTCAATTTAAAACCTCCACTTAAGTTATTAAAATTAGTAAGTAAAATTTAAGAAAAAGTAAGTTAAATTTTTACTAATAAAATATTTAATTTAAATAGTATATAAAGGTATGTTTAAAATATATAAGAAAAAAATTTTTTGAAAAAATTCGCAAAAAATAAAAAAATTATCTGCTTAAAAACCTTATTAATTTGACAATGAAAAATCCAACTAACCCCTTATTTATATAGATATCATCAAGTTCCTTTATTTCACATGAAAGTATTTTCATTTCATCTTTACTTAAATCACATTTTTTTAAAAGACTTATGTAATTAAGCAAAAAGGGATTAATCATTTTGTTATACCTCTTAAATCCATATTGCCTGCATTTTCCGATTGCCATCTTATAAGCCCTGATTGTGTCTAAGACCAGCTTGAAATTGACATTTTTTGTAACTGAGAGATCGCCTGTATTGAAACGCATGTAGTAATTGGTAATGAACTCACTGTTTAAAAATACAATTTCGGCTGAATCATAAGCGTCCAGAATGAAATTCAAATCCTCTCCTGTAACAAGCTCAGGAAACTTGCCAATACTGGACTTCCGGTATATCCTGGTCCATATTGAAGGCAATACCTTTAGAATTTCGGGATTTTGGCGGACATCTGAAATGTAAATTTTATCCCTGACCTCACCGGACTTTCCATAAAACAATCTGTAAAAGATATTGCTCCACAAAAAGGATACGATGCCCGGAAATGTCGGATTGAACTCCAAATCATTTTTAATGCCAATATTGTCGGCGTAAGGAGAGTATGATTTGAGCTTGAAGTCATCGAAAACCCTGAAATATCTGCCGAATGCCATATCTGCACCTGATGAGGATATCTCATCATACAATACCCTGCATGCATCCTCGGTAAAGCTGTCATCGGCATCCAAAAACATGATATAATCCGAAGTGGCCTCATCAAGGGCAATATTTCGCGGGCCATACGCTGCACCGATGTTTTTCTCCAGCATGATGGCCTTGAAATTGGGATACTTGTCGCAGTACTTCTCGATTATCCCCGCAGTGCCGTCGGTGGATGCGTCATCTGCAATTATGACCTCAAGATTATCAAGGCCAATGCTTTGATTTACAATCGAATCGAGTGCATCGGACAAATATTTTTCGCCGTTGAAAACCGGAATGATTATGGATACTTTAAATTCAGACATTACTTGATTTTATATATTAAATCCTATTTAAATATTCGACAAAACAAATCATTATTTAATCCGAATGCAAAATATATGAATGATAAAAATGATTGAAGTAGAAGTTAAGGCCAAAATTGATAATTTTGAAGATATGGAAAAAAAATTAAGTGAACTTGGAGCTGAAAAAACAAAAAAGGAATTCCAGGAAGACATTTACTTTAACAGCCCTGTTGTTGATTTTGCAAAAACCGATGAAGCATTGAGAATAAGGACAACAAAACAAAATGATGATGAAAACATCTTCATAACATACAAGGGGCCGAAAATCGATGCCAAAAGCAAAACCAGAAAGGAAATTGAAATGGGCATTGAAGAGGCTGAAAAATGCAGTGAAATCTTTGAAGCAATAGGGTTTAAGAAGGTAAGAACCGTCAGAAAAAACAGGCAGTACTATTCATATGAAAACTTTGAAATTTCACTCGATGATGTTGAGGGCCTAAACCCGTATATGGAAATAGAAATCGCCCTTGAAGACGGCAGTGATTATAATTCCGCCCAAAACAGCATTTTCGAATTGTTTTCCAAATTGGGCATCACAGACGGCTTTGAGAGAACTTCATATCTTGAGCTTTTAGAAAACTTATTATAAATAAACAACCTTAATATAAATAATATTAAATCAATTTGAGAAGGGATTAAATTTGCAATATTTTATAAGTCACTATAACAAGGAAAGTGAAATCACCTTTCCGGAAGATTTCATTATCTATGATACAACATTAAGAGACGGTGAACAGACCCCTGGAGTCTGCTTCAGTCTTAATGATAAATTAGAAATAGCAAGAAAACTCGATCAATTCAAAATACATCAGATTGAAGCAGGTTTTCCAATCGTTTCCCAAAGAGAAAGGGAATCCGTAAAGGCAATAGCCAATGAAGGCCTTGATGCAGACATTCTTGCACTCACCAGGACAAAACCTGAGGATATCGATGCCGCGCTTGACTGTGACGTTGACGGAATCATCACCTTTGTGGGAACATCAGACATTCACCTGGACCACAAGATGCACATTACCCGCCAGGATGCAATCAACTTATGTGAAACTGCTGTGGACTACGCCAAAGACCATGGATTGTATGTTGCATTTTCAGCAGAAGACGCTACAAGAACAGACATTGACTTTTTAAAACGCATCTACTCAAAGGCTCAGGAATGCGGTGCCGACAGGGTTCATATTGCAGATACAACAGGAGCAATCACACCTCAGGGTATTGACTATATGGTAAGGGAGCTTGTAAAGGACATTGACGTCAATATT
>NZ_JBGVOG010000072.1:0-31284 GCF_045126245.1 Methanobrevibacter sp.
CTTAAATCCTGTTGATAATATAATACTTGTTCATTAAGTTTAACATCTGGAGCAAATTTATTATTCATAGGTTTTGAAAGGACGCTAACGGTTGATATTTGCACAAATTTCAGATTGTTTTCATTTGCAAATTTAATCCCATTTTCAACTCCTTTCACATTGACTTTAAATATGTAGTCGTCATAGCTATAGTGTTTTACAATTGCAGCACAATTTATTATTGTATCTATCGGGAGCTCTTCAAGTTTTTTAAAGTCATTAAATTGTGTTATGTCTCCTTCAATTAAAATAATCCGTGAACCAATAAAGGATTCAATGTCTTCATCGAAATAATAGTCGATTAAATTTATCAAACGCTCTTCACAGGATCCATATTCTCCTTTTCGCAACAAGCAATATATTGTTCCATTTTCATTTTTTAGGAATTCATACAATACATGTATTCCAAGAAAACCGGTAACTCCTGTCAATAATACGTTGCCTATTTCATTTTTTTCTCCTTCAAGGAAATTGTCCAATGTGTTTTCATTAAGAAGAGCATTGATTTTTGCATAATCGTAGTTTTCGATAGTTTCTATGTATGCTTCTTTTTCATCATTTTCACCAGTTAAAAATCTAGCTAATTTTCTTGGAGTGGGATTGTTAAAAATATTGTCGTATTTGATGGAATAATCATTTTTTATTAGTTCTATGATTAAATTTGAAGCGGTTAGGGATGTTCCTCCAATATTAAAGAAATTATCTTCCACACCAACAGTTTCGATACTCAGCACATTTGAAAAGATATTGCAAATGTTTTCTTCTAGCTCATTTTCTGGTTTGATGTAATTTGATTCAAGTTTTGGTTCAGGTTGTTGTTTTGTATCAATTTTTCCATTCGGCATTGATGGAATGGACTCTATAGGTATGAAGAGTGATGGTACCATATATGAAGGCAGCTTATTTTTTAGGAATTCTTTTAACTCTCCAATATCTATCTGTTTTGATGAAGTGAAATATGCACAAAGATAATCCACATTATTAATTTTTTTTATTAGAACAACATTTTGTTTTATATTTGGGTATATGCTTAAATTGGATTCAATTTCATCGATTTCTATTCTTAAACCTCTTAATTTAATCTGATTATCGATTCTTCCTTTAATGTCAATTTCTCCATTAGGTAGCATTATCGCATAATCCCCACTTTTGTAGTATGGAATATTGTTGATTTTAATAAACTTTTCTTTTGTTTTATCTTCCATATTGTAATATCCTTTTGATACACCTATTCCGCCTATGTATAATTCACCCATCACTCCATCAGGCAATAATTTGGAATCTATGTCCCTTACATCGGTAATGCAATTTGGAAATGATTTTCCAACATTTATTTTTTTAGGAGTTGTAATTTTTTTGGAGTTACAAGCCACAGTTGTTTCTGTTGGCCCATAATTGTTGTAAATTATGGCATCACAATTGTTTAAGACTTCAGCAACTAATTCTTGGGATAGTTTTTCTCCCCCGACACAAATATGTTTGAAAGTATCAAGTTCTTTTTTGAATTTATCATAATCCAGGTATTGTTTAAGCCTTGTTGGTGTTATGCATGTTAATGTGTCCGGCTTTTCTTTGTGTATCAGGGAGGTTAATTCAAGGATATTTTTTGTTTCATTATCATTAGCTAGAACAATGTGGCATCCGAAGGTCAAAGTCATGAAATCAAGCAGGAAAGCATCAAATGAAATGGTACTTATTGCAAGATTTTTTTTCATTTTTGAGTATAACTTGTAAATGATGCTATTTTCATTTTTTTCAAATAAATTTGTAATATTTAAATGGCTTACCATAACTCCTTTTGGTTTGCCAGTTGACCCGGAAGTATAAATCATATATGCAATGTCTTCAGAATCTATATTCACATTAGGGTTTTTGATATTTTTTTCGCGGAGCAGTTCTTCAATATTTATCTTATTTTCATCTGTTTTGGTAGTGATTATGTAATCTGCTTGGCTATTTTCATAGATATACTCTATTCTTTCTTTAGGATATTCCATATCTACGGGAATAAATGCACAACCTGTTTTTAAAATACCTAAAATCGCTGCAATCATATTGTTATTTCGAGGCAACATTACCAATATGTTGTTTTTAGGTTCTATTCCCTTTTTAATTAGTGCATTAGCTATCCTGTTTGCCTTTTGGTTAAGTTCTTCATAAGTTAACACTTCATCATTTGATGTGATTGCATTATTTTTCGGATTTTCCTGAACTTGTTTTTCAAATTGCTTATGAATGTAGGGAATGTCCACCGGTATGAATTTCGGTGTTTGTTTTTCTTTTTTTAGTGCAACATCAAATATTTTGGTTTGGTCAATGTTGTTTTTTATCAGCTGATTTAAAATACTTTTGAGGGAGTTTATGAATGTTTTCACATAGTCCTGAGTGTATAATTGGTTATTGTATTTTACGTTTATCCTAATGCAGTCAGGGTTGTCCATTATATTCAAAATAATTTTATGGCCGGAATTTATCTCTTCATTAATATTGCAGCTATTATAATAGGAATAAATAAATTCTGAGTTTAACTTTTCTTTTTCAAATGATTGTAAGTTTTCATTTATTGTACTTTCCAATGTTTCATTTACTTGCCTTAAAAATTCCCGTATTGTTTTTTGTCTTTCTTCGTTGTTTATGAAAAAAGGAATGATTTTTCCTAAGATTTTTGAAGAATCGGATGTTGTACTTATTTTTCCATTAAGTGAGATATTTATCAATGTTTTAGATGTAAATGTGAATTTATTCAATGAGAGTATTGTGCCTGCCAAAAACAATGTCTGCTTTGTTATTTTATTTTCTTTACAGAAACCGTTTATGGCAGTTGACTCTATATTAATGGTTGTTTCTTTAATTTTAGGATTGTTTTGATTCCCGTTTTTATCTGGGGTTGTTTATGTAGGTTCTATTACATATTTGACTCATAATATTTTCCTGAATTTTTCATTATATCATTATCTTATTGTTTATTTCGTTTTTTAAATTATTTTATAGATTTTTAATATTTTATGTTTTGTTGTTTATGGAAGTCCATGATGGGATAATAAAACATCTCCAATAAAATGGCATTTTTTCAATAATGAAAAAATTTATATAAATAGTTGAGACAAAAATATATGTATAATTTATAATTTTTAAACATTCGATTTAGAGGATTATTTATGTTTAAAGCAGAATTAAGTGATTCTAGTATATTAAAAACCAGTTTTGATGCTATTTCTTCAATCGTTGATGAAGTACAAATTCAAACTGACAGTGAAGGCATGAGATTAGATGCCTTAGACCGTAGTCACATAACTTTCGTACATTTAGAGTTGAAATCTAGTCTATTTGACGAATACATTTGTGATGTTCCTGAAAAAATCAACATTGACACTGATGAATTTATGAGAGTTCTAAAACGTGCTAAATCACAGGATAGAGTTTTGATGTCAGTGGATGAAGGTAATTTTATTATTACTTTTGAAGGGGATGCAACCAGAACTTTTAAAATTAGATTAATAGATATGGAATATGATAATCCTGTTCCACCAAATATTGAACACCCTACTAACTTTAAAGTTCGTTTCTCTATATTAAAAGACTGTATTAATGATATTGATATATTTTCAGATAAAATTGCACTTCAAGTTGATGAAGATTACTTCATTGCATCTGCTGATGGTGAATTCGGTGATGCAAGCATCAAATATCTTCACGGTGAAAATATTTCTGAACATGCAAAGGCTTTATTCTCATTGGATAAGATTAGAGAAATGCTTAAAGCAGATAAATTTTCAGAGGAAGCTGAAATTAGTTTAGGTACTGACATGCCGTTAAGTTTAACCCTTAACATGGTTACAGGTGATGGTAAACTCAGTTTCTTGCTTGCTCCTAGATTAGAAACAGATGAATAATTTCATTTGTTTATCTTTTTTTATTTTAATTAATTTTTAGAGATGGTATTAAGTGGATCAGTTTTACAAGGAATTACGCACAATCCAAAAAAAGGAACGTAATAACGCTACATTAGCTCGTGTTGAGGAGAATTTTTACAGTAAAATTCATGAGTATCTTGATGATTTAAAACAGCAGGCTATCCGTGATCCATTTTCCAACATTCCTCAGATTTTGCATGAAGCTCAAAGGATAGCTACTGAAATCTGTGAAAGGAGGGAACATAAAATCACTGATGCGGCAGTTGTCAATATCCACAGATCCTATCATTTGTTCACTGGAAAGCCTCAGTTTGACCTGGTCGATACCACTCCATTAAATTTGACTCCCGAAGAGGAGAAGTTCTACTTTTCACTGATTGATACTTTAAAAAATCATAGGGGAAACATTTCACTTGAGAAATTATCTGACGGTGATGAAATACCTGATAAAAAGGTTATAAAACCTAAAGAAACCCAGTCAAATACGTTGATTTCTCCAAAACCAACTGAAAATGATGATAAAATTTTTAAGGCAAATCCCGTTGAGGATAAAAAGACCGAGACAATCGAAAAACAGATTTCTGATTCACAAAACAATCCTCCAAAGGAGGATATTGAGGTCAAGCCTAAAAATGAAAACATTGAAGATAACCCCAATGCCTTTGACGAGACTGAAGAATTTTATGATTTGGAGTCCAGAAAAATCGCTAAGGACACTGAACTCGTTACAATGTTGGTTTTCGATGAAGTCGATCCGATTGTAGGCGTTGATGAGAGAATCTATGGTCCGTTCAGACCTCAGGATTTGGTTACCTTGCCGTTGATAAATGCGAAGGTATTTTTCAAAAATCGAAAGGGCCGTCAAGTAAAAATTTAACCTATTGCCATTAACTTTAAATAACTTGATAAATAGATATATTGAATGTATCTATTTGTGATAATAAAAAATTATATTTTATATAATTTGGATTTTTGCTGCATGTAGACTTGATGCGTTACAAGGCAGTTTTGATCTCTAACGTTTTTTAATAAAATTTGTGTTTAGATAAATTCACTGATGGATTTACAATGACTTATTAATTACGGTGAAAAAATGAAAATACCAAAAGAAAAAAGAACATACTGTCCTTATTGTAAAAGACACACAATACATGAGGTACACACAGCTAAAAGAAAAAAAGCTAGTGAATTAACTTGGGGACAAAGACAATTCAGACGTGTAACTGCTGGTTACAGAGGTTATCCAAGGCCTTTACCTGCCGGAAACAAACCTGTTAAGAAATTAGACTTAAGACTTAAATGTAAAGAATGTGGTAAATCTCACATTAAACAATCTTTCAGAACAGGAAAACCTGAATTTGTAGCTAAATAGGTGATTAACATGGTTAGTAAAGGAAGAGGAAACTTTTTAAAAGTTAAATGTTTAGATTGTGACAATGAGCAAGTAATCTTTGACCGTGCAGCATCTGACGTAAAATGTATTATTTGTGGTAAAACTCTTGTCAAATCCCGCGGTGCTAAAGCTAAAATTACCGCACACATTGAAAAAGTTTTAAACTAGATTCCTAGTTTTAAACTTATTTTTTACTATTTTTTATAATTTTTATTGATGTTGGTGAAAGTATGGTAAGAAAAAGTCAAGAATGGCCTGATGAAGGGGAACTTATTGTCGGTACTGTTTACAAAGTTCTTAATTATGGGGCTTTTGCTAAATTAGAAGAATATCAGGGCAAAGAAGCTTTTATTCATATTTCTGAAGTATCTTCTGGTTGGGTAAAAAACATCAGAGACCACGTAAGGGAAAACCAAAAAATTGTCTGTCGTGTTCTCAGAGTTAATCCTAAAAAAGGGCATGTTGATGCTTCTTTAAAAAGAATCCGTGAAGATCAAAGAACTAAAAAAATCCAACATTGGAAAATTGAACAAAAAGCTGAAAAATTTTTAGAATTATCTGCTAAATCTTTAGATAAAACCTTGGATGAAGCATATGATGAAGTGGGTTATGAGCTCATGGACATCTTTGGTGATGTTTATGGCGCTTTTGAAACAGCTTCTGATGAAGGTGCAGAATCCCTTACTGAAGAAGGAATTCCTCAGGATTGGGCTGATGCTATTACTGAAATTGCTAAAAAGAACATCACTCCTCCTGAAGTTCATATCAGCGGTTATGTAGACATTGAAACTTTCGTGCCAAATGGTGTGGAAATCATTGTTGCCGCTCTTAAGGCTGCAGAGGATAACGGTGATGAGGAAGAGGAAATCAAAGTCCAATGTGTTGGTGCGCCTAGATATAGAATCACTGTTAAATCTACTGATTATTTATTAGCAGAAAAAGCTCTTAAAGCAGCTGCTGACAGATGTATAGCAGTTGTTGAAGAATCTGAAGGAAACGGTTCTTTCTTAAGAGAATTAGATAATTAGATTTTTATGAATATGAAAATGAATAAATGTCCCGAATGTGGAATTTATACTTTAAAAGATGCTTGCCCTAAATGTGGCGGGCAACTTAAAGTTATTTATCCTCCAAAATTCTCAATTGAGGATAAATATGGAAAATATCGTCGTATATTGAAAAAAGAATCAATGAAGGAGCAATAGGATATGGAAATATCAGAGATAACTGTTTTAGAGGAAATTGAATTGGATAATCCTATTTTCATAGAAGCATTGCCAGGTATTGGTCATGTCGGTAAATTGGCTGCCGACCATATGATTGATGAATTTGGGGCAACTAAATTTGCTGAAATTTATTCTCCCGCTTTTCCTCCTCAAGTTCTTGTTAAGGACGAAGGGGTAATTGCAAACATGCTTAATGAATTATATTACCTGAAGGATGTTGGTGAGGATAATTTGGATTTAATAATTCTTGTGGGCAACACACAGGCTCTATCTCCTGAAGGTCAATACTTAATATGTAAGGATATTCTGGAATATGTTAAGCAATTTGATATCAGTAGAATTTTCACATTAGGTGGAATGGCAACCGGACAGCCTATTGAAAGTCCGAAGGTTTTCGGAGCGGCTACCCATGAAGAAGATGTAGAATTATTAAAGGAAGCTGATATTGAAATTAGATCTAACGACGGAGGCATTGTAGGTGCTTCCGGATTATTTTTAGGCCTTGCTGTTCGCCAAGGGCTTCACGGATCTTGCCTTATGGGTGAGACTCCAGGATATTTCATCGACGCGGAATCTGCTGAGGCTATATTGAATAAGCTGTCTTTTTTACTTAATTTTGAAATCAATGTTGATAAATTAGAGGAAAGGGCTGAAGAAACCAGACAAATGATAGCTAAAGCTCAGCAAATGGAACAAGATTTGATTAATAAAGCCAACGCTGGAAATGCAGATGATTTAAGATATATTGGATAGTCAATATATCTATTCTTAACTTTTTTTTGATTATGAATGTTGTAGTCGTTCCCGATGCATCAATGATTGTAATACCATTGATTGAAAAGAATGGTCACACATATTTGTCTCCGGTAAATTTTTCCAGATATGATAACATGGACATTTGTGAAGGCAATTTGTCATATGACCGTTTAATAACTACTTATTCATCAAGCGAAATTCCTTCAGGTGTAAAAGGAAGGCTTTTTTTGCTGTCTAAGGTTCTACCTAACGCAGATGCGGCAATAATTATAGGCAAACGACCAAAGGGTTACTCCAAGATGTATAACGCATTAAATGAACTGATTCTATTTGGCGGGAATTCCTGCAATAATGCCCACAGTCTGACAGTAAAGATGATTCATGACTTGGATATTCCCACATTGAAACTGGCCTACCCCACAAACCAAAGTCAAATCATCGATTTAATCAATAGAACTGACCTTTTTTTAAAAAATTTAAATGATGATTCAAAAGATTCCAATGAGGACGATTTAAATGTTGACTTGTTCAAAAAACAAGACAAATATCCATTCACTGATTTAAAAAGGTTATTAAATAATTTAATATAACATTAACGATTAACCTTTAATCATGTTGGTAAATGCGGATTTTCATGTTCACAGCTGCTTTTCGTCAGCTTCATCAAAGGACATGCTGATTAAGAATATGGCTCCGAAATCAAAACTTAAAGGTTTGCAGCTTTTGGGAACCGGAGATGCATTTCATCCGGGGTGGCTGGATATAATCGAGCAAAGCACGGATTATTCGGGAGATGGAATCTATACTTGCGGAGATATGGATTTCGTTTTGACAACAGAAGTTGAAGGCAAAAACAGAATTCATCATCTGATTATCATTCCGAATATGGAAATTGCTAGGGAATTGTCTGACAGGTTAATATCAAAAAACAAGGATACGGATGGAAGGCCAAGAACAGCCTACACAGGTTTTGAGCTTTTGGAATTGGTAAGGGAGTATGACTGTTTAATAGGTCCGGCACATGCATTCACCCCTTGGACTGGAATGTATAAGTCTTTTGACAGCATTTATGACTGCTATGATAAGAAACCTGATTTCGTTGAGCTTGGATTGTCCGCAGATACTTTTATGGCAGATACTGTCAAGGAACTTAAGGACTTTCCATTCCTGTCAAATTCGGATGCGCACTCTCCATGGCCTCACAGATTGGGTAGGGAGTTTAATGCAATTGAGCTTGAAGATATTTCATTCACTTCCATTAAAAATGCAATAAAACATAGGAAAATCAAAGCAAATTATGGATTGATACCAAACCTTGGAAAGTATCACATGACCGCATGTACCAAATGCTTCAAAATCGTTGATCCTATAATTGCCCGGGAAAATAAGATGAGATGTAGCTGCGGCGGCATAATCAAAAAGGGTGTGGATTATCGAATATCTGAAATCTCAGATTACGGTGAGCCCAAACATCCCGATTTCAGACCGGATTATATTCATCTGATGCCTCTTGCAGAGTTGATATCTACTGTTTATGGCAAGGGGGTTACAACAAAGACGGTTCAAGGCAAATGGCAAAGATTAATTGACAGTTTCCAAACGGAAATAGATGTTTTGATTAATGTTCCTGTAGATGAAATCGAAAAAGTTGATTCAAATATCGCTCCGGCCATTAAGGCATTCAGGGAAAAGTCAATAGATGTCGTTCCCGGTGGTGGCGGACAATACGGTCAGATTTTGTTAAATAAAGAAATTAAAAAAAGAAAAGTAGCTAAAATAACTACTTTGGACAATTTTTAAAAACGGACTTGGAGGGATTTGAACCCTCGATCTTAAGATTAGGAGTCTTACGCCCTTCCAGACTAGGCTACAAGCCCAAAATTATCAAATTACTGTTGATTATAAATATTTTAAAAAAAGCAAATTAAAGAGCGGACCCGCCGGGATTTGAACCCGGGGTCTTCGGATTAGAAGTCCGACGCCCTATCCAGCTAGGCTACGGGCCCTTTAATATAACAATAATAACTTTATTTTTTTTATTATATATATTTATCTATATTATTCACAAAAAAATAAAAAAGGATAAAAAATAAATTTTTTATACTCTTTCAGTCATGCCTGTTGCATCATTAACGGCAATTGTGGCCTGGTTACCAGTATCAGGGTCAAGGATTGGGTTTCCGTTTGAATCATAAATTAGGAATATCCAATATCCTTGGGAATAATAACCACTTCCAGTATATGCGCCTTCTATTCCAACACCACTATTTGCAATGCTTTGTGCTTGAGAATAACTTAAACGTGTACCTTGGCCTTGTCCACCGCCAGAACCGCCTCCGGATCCACCGGAGCCACTTCCAGAACCTGAACCTGTTCCACTTCCACCACCTGTAGTGGTAGCAACAGAAGATCCGCTTCCAGACTTTAAAGTTGAATTATTACCAAGTCCATGGCCTGATGAGTCCCCACCTGCCATACTAGATAAATCTGAGAATATAGGATTATTACTATTGGTTATTCCATAAGCTGCAACAGCCGCTGCAATACATAATACGATAATTATAGAAATTATTATGTTTTCTTTATCCAATAATATCCCTCCATATATTTAATAACTTAGATACTGTGAATAATTAAGTTCCTTATATTTTATATATATTTCTATCTATTTTTTTAGTATTAATTTATAAATATGTTTGAATATATAGTAATAATGTTAGTTTCTAAGTTTTAAAATTGAGGTGACAAATTTGAAAGATAGAGTAGTTATATCCCCTACAACTCGTCAAGAAGGCCATGCCGAATTAGTCATGGAAGTTGATGATGAAGGGATTGTTACAAAAGGGATGTATTTTAGTATAACTCCTGTTAGGGGTTTAGAAAAGATGGTTCTTAACAAAGCTCCTGAAACAGCTCCTGTTTTATGTCAAAGAATTTGTGGAGTATGTCCAATTCCACACACCTTAGCTTCAGCTGAAGCAATGGACATGGCATTAGGAATCGAAATTCCTAAAGCAGGTAAATTGTTAAGAAAAGCTGTCGCAGCAGCACACGGTATTAACAGTGCAGCAATTCACCACTTCTTAGTTGCACCTGACGTTGTCCCTGAGGACAAATTCGTTGATGCAGTTAACAGTGTAAGTGAAGTAAGAAAAACTGTTCAATATGTTGTTGACATGATTGCTGGTGAAGGTATTCACCCATCTGATATTAGAGTTGGAGGAATGGCAAGAAACATTACACCATTCACCAAAGAAAGATTAGTCGAAAGAATGACTGCATTTAAACCAAAACTCGAAGCACACGTTGAATTTATCAAAAACTGTGTTCTTGAAGCTGGCTTACCTGAAGATTTAGGTGTAGTTAACCAACCATTAATGGCAACCGATGCAACTTACGGTACCAACGACTTTGATATGGACAAATTCTCCGAAGTATTACCAGAAGCATGGTATGATGACCCTGAAATTGGTAAAAGAGGATGTTCCGTAATTCCTTTATGGGAAGGTACCAATGTTGAAACTGGTCCAAGAGCAAGAATGGAAAAATTCGCAGGTTTCAAAGGCAAAGGTGTAGTTGCTCAACACGCTGCACGTGCAGACGAAATGTTGAAAAACTATGACGCTTGTATGGAAGCATTAGATGCAATCGATCCTGCCGCACCTGCAAATGTATCATACGATAAAAGAGGAACTGGTGAACTTGGATTTGGTGTTATCGAAGGTCCTAGAGGAACTGACGTACACATGGCACAAGTTGTGGAAGGAAAAACCAAATTCTACTCTGCAATTGTACCAACCACATGGAACATTCCAACAATGGGTCCTGCAACTGAAGGATTCCACCATGATTTCGGTCCACACGTAATCAGAGCTTACGATCCATGTTTATCCTGTGCTACTCACGTAATGGTAGTTGACGATGAAGATAAATCCATTCTCAAAAATGAAATGGTGAGAATCTAGGTATTTGGGAGGATTTATTAATGCCTTATGATTCGGATATAATTGTTATTGGATGCGGGAATGTATTATTCAAGGATGACGGATACGGTCCTATAGTTATCAACATCTTACAAAAAGTTCTTAATGACAAACAAGACTATTATGATCCGGCAGTTACTGATTTTGTAGATAATGAATTTGACAGTGAAATTTTAAAACAGATAGAGGAAAAGGTTGAAGGCATAACATTGCCTGACGGTGTTCAATTTGTTGATGGAGGAACAGCAGCTCCAACCAATTTCTTCCCGTTATATACTGACTATGACTGGAAAAAACTTATTGTTGTTGATGTTGTTGAATTCAATGCTGAACCTGGAACTGTGGATGTTTTCGATCCGAGTGTTATGCAACAAGGGAAATATGACAATCCTCATGGTATGACTGTTGAGGATCCTCTTCGTGAAATTTCCGAAAAATGTGAAGTCGTGATTGTTGGGTGCAAACCTGCTGAAATACCAACTCCGGATATTGATATGGGTTTAACAGAACCTGTAGAAAAGGCTATTCCTAAAACTATAGATATTATTTTAAAAGAAATCGGGGTAAAATAATGTTTGATAAATTGAAAAAAGCTTTTGGCGGTTCATCTGAACCAAAAGCACCAAAAGTAGAGGAAAAAGTTGAAGCTGCTGCTCCTGTAGAAACAAAAGCACCAGAAGAACCTAAAGCTGCTTCAGCTAAACCACGTATTGGTTACATACACTTAAGTGGTTGTACTGGAGATGCAATGTCCTTAACTGAAAATTACGACATTTTATCTACTGTATTAACTGACATGATTGATATTGTATACGGACAAACTTTGGTCGACAAATGGATTCACGGTACTTATGCTGAAGAAATGCCTGAAATGGACTTATGTTTAATTGAAGGTTCCGTATGTTTACAAGATGAACACAGTGTACACGAACTTTTAGAAGCAAGGAAAAAATCTGGTTTAATTGCTGCATTCGGTTCCTGTGCTATGACTGGTTGTTTCACCACCTTCGCTCGTGGTGGTCAACAAGCACAACCTAAACATGAATCATTCTTACCTATTAGTGCATTAGTTAAAGTAGATTTAGCACTTCCTGGTTGTCCTGTAGCTCCAGAAATGATTGCAAAAGCTGTTGTAGCATTATGCAACGGAGACATGGATTACTTACAACCTGCTATTGATAAAGCTGCATGTGATACAGGTTGTGGATGTGACGTAATTACCGGAGTTATCCGCCCAGGATTATGTACCGGTTGTGGAACTTGTGCTCTAGCTTGTCCAACAAGAGCTATGGGCTTTTCTGAAGGCAGACCTAGCTGTGACAGAGACAGATGTATCAAGTGTGGAACTTGTTACACAATGTGTCCAAGAGCTTGGTTACCTGTAAGTAGAATTAAAGAGGACACAGGACTTTAGGAGGAATGGATATGGTATTAGGTACTTATAAAGAAGCGCTCTCTGCAAGATCTACAGAACAAAAAATTCTAGATGTATCACAAGACGGAGGAATTGTTTCAGCATTACTCTGTTACGCACTCGATGAAGGAATCATTGAAGGTGCTGTAGTAGCTGGAACTCCTGACGATGATTGGAGACCTATCCCTACTGTAGTAACTTCCGCTGATGAAGTTATTGCTGCAGCAGGAACCAAATATTCAATGTCCCCAACTTTATCCGCAGTAAAAGAAGCAACACGTCAATACGGATTAGAAAAAGTTGGTGTTGTAGCAACTCCATGTCAAACCCAAGGTTTAAGAAAAGCACAATCTTATCCATTCACTAGATTTGTCGCTGACAAAATCAAATTGATTGTCGGTATCTACTGTATGGAAAACTTCCCAATGGCTTCTCTTGACACCTTTGCTACTGCTAAATTAGGATTTGACAGCTTACAAGACGCTACCAAAATGGACATTGGTAAAGGAAAATTCTGGTTAACCAAAGATGGCGAAGACTCTGGTTTAGCTATTAAAGAAACTCACGGATATGAACAAGCAGGATGTAACATCTGTATGGATTATGTTGCTGAATGGTCTGATGTATCCACCGGTTCAGTAGGATCCCCTGACGGATGGTCCACTGTATTAACCAGAACAGACGATGGTGACAAAGTATTCAAAGGTGCTGTCGATGCTGGTTTAATTGAAACAAAACCAATGGACGAAGTAAAACCTGGTCTTCCTTTACTTGAAAAATTAGCTAAAGGTAAAAAAGACAAAAACGGTAAAGAAAGAGAAAGAAGAGCTAAAATGGGATTACCACTTCCTGTGGAATACTAATCCTTCTTTTCTTTTTTTCTTTTTTTTTAAAAATTAATTATTTTTTAGATTATAACTTGTTTTAAAATTAAAAAAATAGTTAGAAGAGAAATCTCTTCTAGATGGTTGTAACAACACAGCCTTCCTTTTCAACGATTACGGTATGTTCCTTTTGACTTACAAAGCAGTCTTTCTTTTCTCTTAGTGGAGCATACGGATAAATGGCCATCGCATCTGACAATTGCTTTAAAGCGGTATTTCCACGCCTTTCGCCGAATTTGTCTGTAATCCACCTTCCTGAAAACGGCACGTATTGGTTGTTTGATTGTATATATTTAAGCACTTTCTGTGTGCTTTTCATTCTGAACGGCTTGTTGGCCATATAGGAATATATGTAGTGTCCGGGAGCATCATTTACAATGCCTTCTCCGTTGGTTGCAAAAGGTTCAATAGCTATGGCCTGGCCTTCATCCAATGTATATCCGTCATGATTGTCGTAATTTGGAATTGAAATTCCTGCGTGTAAGTTATATTGCTCCAGACTGTGTCCGGTCAGGTTAAAGATAGGGTTTAGATTGTATTCTGATATCGCTTCATGAACGGCGGCACCAATTTTGGACACTTCAACGCCTGCCCTGACTGTTGCAATTGCAGCTTCAAGACCTGCTGCTGACGCTTCAACGATTTCCTCATGCAGATTGATTTCATCCTGAGTATAATTCTCTGAAATGTTTCCGTCTGCGATTATGGTGACTGCGGAATCTGCAATATAGCCGTCAACCATAGCTCCCAAATCCAGCTTCACCATGTCTCCGGCATGAATCAGGGTTTCATCGTTTGCAGGTGATGTGTAGTGCGCTGCAAATTCATTTAAAGATACGTTACAAGGAAACGCAATTTCGGCTCCTGTTTTTAGGATTTCACTTTCTACGTACTCCACCAAATCAATTACTAAAGTTCCGTCTTTAATCATTTTTGAAGCTTCACTGCGAATGTCTGAAACAATTTTCCCGGCTTTTATATAAGATTCCATCATAGTCATTTACCTTCACCATTAAATAATTAATTATATAATTGATAAAGTTTATATAATATTGTATTGTATTAACATGTTGGAGGTAATTAAATGGATATTCCTACAATACCTGATCAAATATTCTTATTAATCGTTTTAATTATTGTAGCGATTGTGCTTTTAATCATTGTTTTCCAATGGAGAAAAGTTGCACAATCTAAAAATTCAATTTTAATGCTTGAAAAGGAAATTGAGCTTAAAAAAATGTCTATGGTGGAAAAAGACATAGAATCTAAAAGATTAATGGATAACCCTATTCCATTACCGCAGGATAAACAGGACAGTTTATCTGCAATAAGGCAATCCACAACCGATGTAAGAAGCGAAGTCGGCTACTTGCATACTGAAATCAATGAAAGGTTAGCCAGATTGGAAGCTCAAACCGAGCAAAAGAAATTAGAAAAGATGCTTAAAGAAATTGAAGCTAAGGAAGCTAAGCTTAAAAAAATGGATAAATAGGTGTTTTCATGGAAGCTATTGAAGTTGTAGCTATTTTAATTTTAATCATTGCTATTATAATTTTAATATATTATTACCTATTGAACAGTCCTGAAACTACAGATAAATTGCGCAATTTTGTACCAAAGACTGCCGATGCTCATTTGGATGAGGTATTAGGTAAGGATTCCAGTTATAGCGATTTATCTAAAGAAGAAATGCCGGTTGAAGATGGTGTTGATGAAGAATCAGGTTCAATGAGTAAAAGAATCAAGGTCAAACTCAGCGACATTGACATGTCCAGTTTGAACACCGATGCATTTTCCCACAAAATTGACGCTTTTCTTGATGAAAAGAGCGATCAGTTAATCAAGGACTGGTCTTTAGCAACCACCAATGATTTGGAAGAGTTGGAATCCAAATTCAGTGAAACTACCAATCATGTTGACAGTTTGGAAAAATCTTTCGATGAATTTAAAAAATCTTCCGAAGAGTTCCAAAAAGTTGCTGAAGAAAAATTAGAGGATTTAGATAAAAGAATTGAAACATTGGAAAATAAATAATTTTATTTTCTTATTTTTTTCAATTTTAACTGGAAATATAGAAAAGTTTATATATAATCTTTGCTTAAATTATAATATAGTTTTATACTATTTTTTGTTTGTATAGCAGGGTGGGGTAGTCTGGTGATCCCGCGGGGCTCATAACCCCGAGATCCCTAGTTCAAATCTAGGCCCTGCTACTTTTAATTAATATTTTCATGGCAAGTTAAAGACAGCTGCTGGTTTTTTAAACTAAGGAAACTCCGCCCATCATACAGAACTATGGCGTTGAAAAACGTATACCGAGAGGTATGACTCTGGAGCAGAAACGACACGTCTTTTAATGGATGACAATGATAATTAATTGAGGACATTAAAAAGAATCGGTGAAACGGCCATTCCATAGGATGCAAGAGCAAAGGTGCCTATGACAACCTGTTTGAGGCAAGGTAGCACGCTAAGATGAATGCTGTTAAACAGAAGGTGGGTTACTCTTAACAGGCCATGAATATTAATTATTTTCTTATTTTATTTCACTCAGTTATTGTGTGTTTATCAAATTTTCATTACTTAAATCAATGGATTGTAATTTTTCAGTTAACCTTTGATTCTAACAATGTTATTTTGTATTTTAACTCTCAACAGAAGTTAGGGTGTTTAAAAAGGTAATTGTGAAATTTCATTTTTCATGGTTTATGAAATAATTTATATTATTTTAAAACTAAATAATGTTCATGAGAAAGTTTTTGAATGTTTCATTAAAATTCCAATGGAAGACAATATTGATTATTTTCGCTTTGATAATAATTCAGACATTCTTTCAAATGGAAATAATTGATTTGTTCAGTGCTGCTTTGACTGGAGTTAAAGAACAGAATATCGATTTGCTTTTCAAATCAGGATCATACATGTTAATGTATACGGTCATTTCAGTGATTGCCATTTATATCATTTCCTTTCTCTCAACAAGAGTGGCTTCAAATGCCGCATATACGGTCCGTGAGAAAATATTTCATATACTGATGAACCTGCCTAGTGAGGAACTTGAGCAATTTAAAATTTCAGGGCTGGTTACACGGTCAACCAGAGGGATGTCCTAAGAACAGGGTTTTATAGTGATAATACTCACACAATTAATGTTGATTCCAGTTACATTCATAGCAATTATTTATGAAATAGCATTGATTGACAGAACTTATGCGTTATTCTTCTTGGCATTTGTTGGTGTTCTTGCCATGATTCTGATTTTTAGAATGAAACAAATTGTGAAAATATTTTTTCGAGCCAAAAAGACCTATGGAAAACTGAACCTGTTGTTTTTATCCAAAATCAGTGATATAGCCAACAGGGTCCCATTCAATAAACAGGAGTATGAAGAGGAATTTGAAGAGGCATGTGAGAATTCCTATGATAAGAATGTTACCTATATTTTAAGCCAATATTACCTTGGGCCAGTATTATTATGGGGTTTATATGCTATTGTTCTGATTACATTTGCAATGGTTAATTCCGGATACACCATTGGCTTTGAAACCGACAGTGTAGTTGATTCATTCATTATTCTTATATATGTTGCATACTTCGTCAGTACCTTGGCGTTTCTCCCTGCATTAATTGACAGGTGGCCACGTGCATATGCCACTTCTGTGCGTTTGGAGGAAGTCCTGAATCTGGAAGATAAAACCATAAAATCCAAAAGCACTGATAATCCAAAAAGAATAGAAATTGTAGAAGAAGATGTATCCTGGCCGGATAAGAGCATATGGGATGAAAGAAAGGAAATCTCCCAAAAATTCTCTCTAATATTAAACGAGGACAGGACCAAAGTAATAATATCAATGATTTTGCTTACGATATCCACATTATGCATGGTTTATGCCCCTAAAGTTGCAGGAAAGACGGTTAATTTATTGAGTTCCAATGTGAATTCATCCAACGATGTTGCCATCTACATTAACCTGGCCCTGCTTTTGGTATTATATTCTGCAGGATATCTGTTTAAATTAACTCCAAAGAGAATCATGGGGATTGCCGGTGAAAAGGTGGCCTATAATTTAAGAATGAAATTATTTGGCGGGATTGATGCTGTCGGATCCGGTTTCATTAAGGAAAACTCAAAGGGTCTCATCATGTCCAGATTAAACAACGATGTGATGAACATCCGTGAGTTCGTTTCTTCCAGATTTTCTGAAATTTATGCCCAAATCCTATCGATAGTCCTTGTAATAGTACTGATGATGATGACAGACTTCAAATTGAGCTTAATTTATCTGGTGATATTGCCTGTTTATATCATCTCCTTTTCGTTATGCGATTATAAATCTAAAGACTATTATGATGGTCATCAAAAGCATTTAGGGCGAATGATGAGCTATTTTGAAAGAGGTCTCACAAATCGTGATTCATTCCATGAAAAAGGGTTTAAAAAAATCAACCAAACTGTAATTGACTATTATGTCAAATCCAGAAACATTACTAATATTATGGAGCCTGTTACAACCTTTTTAACAAATGCAAGTAATATAACTGTTTATATGGCAGGCATTTACTTTTTATCAGTTGGTGAAATACAACTGGGAACCCTATTGGCGGTTATCATGTATGGGCAGTTATTGACAAAACCTATTAAAAAACTAAGCACCTCGATGGCTTCTATTGAAACTGCATTTTCAAGCATAAAAAGAATATTTGCGATTATTGACTATCGCAAAGAGGAATGATTGGATATTCAGTCATGTTAACGTAAAAAAGTAACTTATTAACCTTTATTTATTTTTTTTTAATTAATATAACTCTAAAACATCAATAGGAAAATTGTATACTTTTTCATAATCGGTGCAAAGGATTTAATCAGTATTAGGATATTGAATAAGATTTATGCATTTCCGTATATTGATATATTGATGGTTGATTTTTTACTGGATTTGGAGATTATTTAATTTGATAAAATGTCAAAAAGGGGGGGGGTAGGATTTGCCTATTTTTGATAGGTAACCCACACGATTTTATAGGGTTACTCTTAACAGGCCATGAATATTAATTATTTTTTTTAGAATCTTTTAAAAACTTGTAATTTTTGTGATTTATCGTGGCAGCTATTCGGATTTTGAAAGCAATCGGAAGTTCTTGCAGGTTCAAATCGGCTGCAGCTATCTGTTGGACTAGTGTGCCCATTGCCTAAACGGCAAATAACTCCCTCTCCAGCACCTTTTAATTGTATATTGGCTTGCCAATGCACACAATTAAGACAAACCCTGTCCGGGTTCAATTCTGAAATATTAATTCCGTCAATTTGATAGATTTTAACCACCACAAAATTTTTTTCTAATTAATTTTATTTTCATTAGGCAGTTAATATTTTTCTTTTTTTACTCATTTTTAATCTTATTTTCTATTTTACATATTGCCTGTGTCATTGTTCCCATAGGACAATACACGCACCATGATCTTGGCTTAAACAGGACCATAGTCAATAATCCCAATATTGTTGAGGTAAGCATGACGCTGTAAAATCCAAACGCGAATTGTGAAACCCATGGGGATATGACATTTCCATGATATGCCCAGTTCCAAGGCACATTAACGGTCCATAAAAGAGTAATCGCCTGTGTGAGTGATTTGGTGCCTGCAAATACAAGATATGTGTTCCAAAGCATCACAAAAAACATTGCAAAGAAGAATATCAGAAATCCATATCTGAAGGCTTTTGAATACATCCATTTTGGAACGTCCCTTTTTCTGGAAAGGCCTAAGCGACCACCAAGCAATCCTAAAAGCTGGCCTCTGTCACAATAGCGATTGCAAAATCCTTTGTTGCCCTTGATGATGGCAAAAAGCAGTGGTGTTATAAAGCAGATCATTCCCAGCCATGCGAATATTATGTTGAAAAATCCGAGTGTGAAGTATACGATTGTAAAAATCCAAAGGTAGTCATACCATTTTTTGAATTTTATCTTATTTTCTTTTTTCGCACGGTTTCCTTCAATAACTGATGACGGACATTCTATAACGCATTTTCCACATTCTGCGCATAATTCCTCATCAACTATTGCATACATTCCATTTTTAACTTCAATGGCTCCTTTTGGACATACCTTAAGACAGCATCCGCAGGATACACAGAAGTCCGCATCAACACTCGCCTTCACCATACATTCACCATTCTGAAAATTTGTTATATAATATATAGTTTACTTGTTAACTATTTAAATATTGTAATTGAAAGTATTTTTTGCATACTTTCCAAAAAAAGAAAATAAAAAATCCAATTATCGTCTGATAATCGGAATGCTTAATGTTAATATGGAAGCTAAAATCAAAAGAATAGGATTTCCTGTTTCATGCATAGGTTTTTCAAATCCAGATTCATCCGAATCTCTATCCAACACGTCAATCTCTTCCTCTTCAAACGTTTCATTGTTGAGATTTGTTGTATCGCTAGTAATGTAAGCCTCGTTTACTTTTTCACCTACAGTCAATGCCTGTGTGGTTATAAATAACTTTACAATGCCATCTTCAATGGTCAGATTACCGATATCCCAGATGCCGGTATTCGGGTCGAATGTTCCTTTTGTGGCAGTATGTTTGATGTATTTTAAACCTTCAGGCAATTTATCGTGGATTTTAACGTTTTTTGCCTCATCAGGACCGAAGTTTACAGCCTCTAAAATCCAGGTAACGTAATCGCCAACATAGATGTTTTCCTTATCTGCATCATTGTCCAGCACAAGAAATGCGCCGGTTGAGTTTTGGCTTGCGTTACTGTCTGAAGCCTGTTGTGCAGAATTGGATGCAGACAATACTTCCTGTTGATCTGCAGGTGCTGCAATTTCCAATTCTAAAGCATCCATCTGGTTTTCATCTATTTCCTGAGCGCTAATGGCACCCATTGAGGAGATGAAAACAAATGCAATCAATAGAATCAGAACAGTTCTATTTTTAATGGCTTCAACCCCCATTAGAATGCAATTGCTGTGAGATTGTTGTCTTTGTTAAATTCAGTTAGTTGTGACATCAATTTGCTGGTGTCATTGCTGTTTTTACTCCAGAATACAATAACAAACTTTTCATTGTCAACTTCAACAACTTCCACAACTCCGTAGCTGCCATGGTCAACATCTGTGAAATTGGCGGTATTGTCTGAGTTCTTGTTTATCTGATAGTCATCATCAGCCACTAAGTAATCATTACCGTCATCCATGATAATGCCTTCTATCGCATCATCATTTTCATCGTCAACTGTATCAAGGTATTTGAAAATGCCGACACCTGATGTTTTTGCATCGTCAAAATAAACTATGCAGTCTGTATTATTGAAATTTGAGCTGTATAATTTATCATCTACCTTGAAATCACCTATGTTAGCTGCGTAAGCAGAACCAATCAAAAGTGTAGAAATGATTAATACTAAAAGCAGTTTCTTCATTTTTAACCTCCTTTGGATATTTTATAAAAATCAACAAAATTCATTGTTATTTTTATTTATCTATAAACCTTATTTAAAAATTATTGTTTTTTTGGTGTTTTATTATAATTATTATTGTGTCAAGTCCAATTTACAATAAAGCAACTGGAATCCAAATAGGCATTGCTGATGGTTATTTATAATTTCTATAAGGAAGTGGTGTTTTCTAATTTAAAACTAGTAATTCAATATCTTCAAATAATCTTCAATCAAATCGTACATTTCTTCTTTTGCAGTGGTTTTAAACAGTTTAGGCTTGATTTCCACGCTTCTGTACAATCCTTTTAAATAGTATGCTGCATGAACTCTCATTTTGGAGACTGCAACTTTTTCAGGCTTTCTTTCAAAAAGCAGTTCTGTGTGTTCTTTTATCATTTCGAATCTTTCTTCTTTTGTTACTCTTTGTGGCACGGTTCCATCTTCCAAATACTCGACGCACTGCTTTATCAGCCAGGGATTGCCTAAGGTCGCCCTGCCAATCATCACTGCATCGCATGACGTTTCATCAAGCATCCTTTTTGCATCATAGCATGTTCTGATGTCTCCGTTTCCTATGACTGGTATTGAAACTTCATTTTTAACGTCCCGGATGATTGACCAGTCTGCATCAACGCAGTAGCTCTGTTCCTTGGTGCGGGGATGTACGGTTATGGCCGATGCTCCCGCATCCTCAACAAGCTTTGCGATTTCAAGGGCGTTGATGTTATCGCTGTCCCATCCGCTTCTGATTTTGACTGTAACAGGTATGGGAACGCTATCCACTACACTACATACAATATCATATGCCTTATCAGGGTCTTTTAGAAGGGCGCTTCCGGCCTGGCCCTTTATGGCAACTTTTCTGACGGGACATCCCATATTGATGTCGATAATGTCGGGAGCCATGTTTTCATGGATATAAGCGGCGGCCCTGCTCATGGTTTCGGCGCTTGAGCCGAATATCTGCTGGGAAATTGGCCTTTCATAGTCTGTCATCTCCAGCATGTCCTGAGTCCGGGTATTGTCATATATGATGCCTCTGTCTGAAACCATTTCGGTTTCGATAAGTCCGCAGCCCATTGATTTGGCAATTGTCCTGAATGGGGAATCGCATATTCCGGCCATAGGTGCTAAAACGACTTGATTATCTATTTCAACATCGCCAACTTTCCATTTCATAAAATCACTAATATATTATATATATTAAATAGGTTAAAGTAATTTCCCAATGGAATAAAATAAAAAAAGTATGGAATATTATTTGCCGAATATTCCATTGAATAAATCTGTTATTGAACCGCTTCCGGTATTATTCAAAACGCCTGAAACCTGTGTTTCGTAAACGTTAATGTCGCCTTGAACATTTTGGAGTTGTTCAATACTGTCTGCAAGTTTTTCAATATCATTCTGAGTCAGATTGATATTGTTTATGACGGTATAATTGTAAATGATGTTTACAATGGTAGTGTGATCTGTAGTATTGTTTTGCTGCACTACCTCTTTTACATCATCCACGAGTTTGGATAAATCGTCAGCGCTGACGTTTGAGTTTTCAACAATTTCCGCCTGTGTGTATATTTCATTGTTGGCCGCTTCTTTTACGGTATCAGGGATTTCAACATCAGTTGCCACTTCATAAGAGTTCATGATTCCTGCAAGAGCGGATTCTCCGGTAGCGGTTACAGGGCTTGTTACGTATACGTGTCCGCTGGTAATTCCGACGGATTTCAATGCTGACAAGTACATGTCTCCGGTAATTGTGGTGATTTTTGATTTGTCGACGCTTACCTGGAGTTTGCCGTTGTCATTCAAATCAACAAGCGCGGATGAATATATCTGGCTTGAAGTGTATGTTTTGCCGGTTATACCGCTTGAAATTTTGTTAACGTCATTGGCTGTGATTATTTTTTCAGTTGCAGTGCTTAAATCTATGTTGCTCTGGCTTTTGAAAAATGAATCAACATTAGCTTTGTAGTTTGAATTTGCATGTGTGGTTTCACCGTAGGTTATTACAACTGAATTCGCTTCACCTGAAAAACCTGCTGGTATAACCATACCTATCAAGATTATAGATAAAATAACTATACCAATAGTTGTCTTACGCATATTATCACCTCTATATAATAGCACACTTTGTTTATCCGATGTAGTATTTAAACTTATCTTTTGAATAATTGAAATTTGATAAATTTTCATTAAATTTAGTTAATTTTATATGTTTTCAAGTTAAACTTAAACCTATAATAAATGTCATGTTTATTATAATAGCGTGAAGGGAGGTGAAAATACGAGAAAGTTAGGTAATAAGTTGTTAATTGTATTGATTTTATCAATATTAATTATGTTTTCATTAAGTACAGCCTTTGCTGAGGACGGCGGAGCGGCATCCGTAGAGGTAGCTAGCCCTTCAGATGCAGTCACGCTTCATTCTTCTCAGGCAAAGGAATCTTTTATATCCGCAACGAATAATGCAATAGAAATTAATGTTATTCATCACTACAATGAACAGGCCAACACTTGGGATGAAGATGGATATGAGCTGCCAAATGCGACTATCGACTTGTATGACTCAAATGATAAGCTTATTTCATCTTATGTTACAGATTCTGAGGGGAATGTGGTAATCGAAAATTTGGATCCTGGCAAATATTATGTTGTTGCCCGCTATGCAGATTATGAACCTCAAAAATCCACAACATTGGATTTCACTTCAAGGTCAGGTACTCTCAGCGGCCAATTTGATTTTATTCCGGATATCCTGTTGCTGGTTGATTACGGATCCCACAAGGAAAAGCTTCAGGTTTTGATGAATCTCTCCAAAAGAGTTGCATTCATAAGCACTATGGACTATGACGAATCCCGTGAATGGTTGGCGGAGTATGCCAGATTTGTTCACTTGGACATGTTCGCTGAAGGGGCTTATTCAACTTTAACTTCAGAAAGGCTGAAAAACCTGCTGGCAGATTGTCCTGCAAATGACAATTATATGGTCGCATATACATTTGGAGTTTATAGTGAGGGTATAAAGAACGCTACCGGAATACATATTGTCGGTGCAAACCCAAAAAATAACACTTATCACACTATAGAAAACACCTATATCGGTTCTTACTTCCAGGCTGAGGACATAGACGAATCTGATGTTTTGGATCATAATATGGAAAATTACTTGAAATACATTTACTATCTGATCAATCCATCTGAATATGAAAATCCGACTCTCAATGTGTCTAACGCTCCATTGATGGGTCCAGAATGTGGTTTTTACCATCCTGATTTAGGTATTTTCACCATTTTCCCTGATGGGGATTTAATCAATCAGTGGATTATGGCCAATCCGGGTTACGATTGTGATGGAATTGGTAGTTTAAACTGGATGATTCAGGATTATCCTAAATGGTTCAATGACATTTTAGATCCGACTACATTGTTCAAGCAGTTTGAAGACAAGTTCATAGAGGAGTTCAATCCCGATAAAAAATTCATAGCTATCGCTACTTACTATTGTGGTGGAGAGGTAGTGGATTCATTGATTAGAGGTTATGAGGCATATGGAAGGCCTGCATTCAACATTTTTAAGTTTTCTACAGACCCTGCAATGTCATCAATAATAAACAGAATCAATAAGGTTTCTACAGTTGGAATTTCCGCTATTACTTCATTATATAGTTGGTCTTTAAGTTATGCGAACGGTTCTGCTGAATCTGATTTGTCAGAAATAGATTTGGAAGTTCTTAAAGGTGTTAATGAGATTTCAAAATCCAGTTATGAAAGTGAATTGGGTCCTCAAATAGAATGGACCTATGCAGTGACATATCCAAGTTTCGAAGGTGTATTCGGCCCGGTTATACTGTCTTATCTTGATGAAGAAAACAAGGTTCAGGTAATCCAGACAGGTGTAGATAAGATGGTTAAATTAAGTTGCGGATGGGCTGACTTAAAAGATTTAAACAACTCTGAGAAAACAATTGCTATTGTTCTTTACAATTATCCTCCAGGTAAGGCTGAAATCGGAGCATCATATTTGGATGTAATCCAAAGTACCTATGATTTGCTTATCAAATTATATGAGGAAGGATATACCATCTGCAATATCAGTGAGGTAATGAACGTCACAGAATTTGCAAAGATAATCTTCAACAGCGGTAACAAGGGTTCATGGGCAGGCGGTTTGCTTGAAAAGTATGTCCAGGACAACAAAGAGGAACTCCTCAAGCATCATCAGCTGATTTCAATCTATGATTTCATTGACTTGGTTGAGGATTTGCCTGATGATTTGTACTTTGAGATGGTGGACCAGTGGGGTGCCGGTTTAGGCAAGTCCATGATTTACACGGAAAATGATACAGAGTATATAGTAATTCCTGGTTTCTGGCTAGGCAATATCTTCATTACTTTCCAGCCAAGTAGGGGATGGGAAGAAGCCGACATTACTGAAATCATTCAGAATTATCACGATTTGAAATTGCCGCCTCATCAGCAATATGTCGCATTTTATGAGTGGATGGACAAAGTCACTCACGCAAATGCAATCATAAGCATGGGAACCCACGGAACCATGGAATGGCTTCCGGGTAAGAATATAGGTGTAGGTTCAGGGGACTGGTCATTTGAATTGACATTGACTCCGACATTGTATCCATACATTGTATCAAACCCTGGTGAGGCAATGGTTGCAAGGGATAGAAGTGCTTCAATGGTCATTACACACATGACTCCTGCTATGGTTTCATCCGGATTGTACGGTAATTATACAGTATTGAATAATTACATCACATATTATAAGGACCAAGTCAAGCTCAATGTAACAGCCAATGCAGATGTCTATAGGGAAAAGATTATCGATTTGGCTCCTACATTAGGTTTTAGAAACTATTCGGCCAACGAATCCTTCAATGACTGGCTTGATGATTTGCATTTATACCTTGAAGGTATGGGTGATGACTTCATGACCTACGGTTTGCATACATTAGGTAAAGTGTTGACCGGTGAAGAGCTTACTGAAGAAGTGATTACCGTCACAACTTCCCAGACCAAAATCTACAATCATATCATGGAATTCCTATATCCTGAACTTAAGGGTAAGGATTACTATAATGATATCCAAAATGATTTAAGCTATCTTGATGAGCATCATGCCATTAAAGATTTCTTATTGGAATATATAGGACGTTTGGTAAACGGTTCTTCAGTCGATGAATTGTCTCAAATCTATGGAATTGAGGTAAACAGTTCATTATATAACTCAACCAGATATGCTGCAAGCGTAATTGTCAATATCCAAAACAACAACGAATGGAATGCAATTCTCACTGCATTGGAAGGAGGTTACGTTCCTGCAGGATTGTTTGCAGATCCTGCTTACGGTGATTCAATACCTACAGGTTATGACGGTTATGCATCCGATTCAACAAGGATGCCGTCCGAAGCAGCATATGAATCTTCAGTCAGAATTGTAGATTTGCTGCTTGCCAATTATTATGAACAGCATGGCAAATGGCCTGAAATGACAGCATTGATTCTATGGGGAACTGAAATATCAAGGACCGAAGGTATCGGCGTTGCTGAATTCCTATATCTTTTAGGATGCAAGCCGGTATGGTCAGAAAACGGCAAGGTCATTGGTGTTGAACGTATTCCTTTGGAAGACTTGAAGGTTACTTTAAACAACGGAAGTGTTGTCAACAGGCCTAGAGTGGATGTATTTGCAAGTCTGGTTACAAGCAACAAGGATTGGATTACCTGGATGGTGACCGGTGTCAAGCTTGCTGCATTTGCCGATGGTGAGTCCTTAGAGGATAATTACGTTAAAAAACATTATGCTGAAAGTCCAACCCTTGACAGATTGTTCGGTCTTCCGGGCAATATTCTTGAAGGAACCGGTATGAGCACCCTTATTCCAAATACTGCGGATTGGGACATTGAAACTGTCAATGAAAAGGCAATGTCCATTTATCTTGAAAGCGTATCTTTCGCTTGGAACCTTGATGAAAAGGGCAACATTGTCATCAACAAAGAGAAGGATACATTTGTGTACTTGCTCAATAAGACAGATTTGATTACTCAAAACCTTGACAGTACATGGAGAGTATTGGATTCCGATGATTACTATGACTGGTTTGGTGGTTTGTATAATGCTGCTTCCTTATTGAAAGAGCAATCAGGTCAGCAAAGGCCGGACACTTCTTTCGTGGATATCAGGGATAAGAACAGATATGTTGCAAAATCTTATGAAGCCGAATTGGACTTCGAGATAAGGACCACACTTCTAAATCCGAAATATCTCGAGCCTCTTACAGGAAATGCTGCAGGTATGAACGCAATTGCCGCAAGATATCAGAACATGTTCGGTACATTGACAGTTGCCAATAACCAATTGCAGAAAGAGCTGGGAAATCAGTTGACTGATTCCCTATTGAACATTGCAGGTTCAGTCGGCGATGAAACCACATCAGTCGGTTTACAGTCATCTCTTGCGCACATGTTTTATCTGGCAGACCAAGGTACATGGAACGCGGATCCTAGTAAAATGGAAGCTATTGCTAATGAATATATGAACCAGGTTGTTCAATATGGTGTTGCATGTTGTCACCACACATGTAAAAACTTGGATTTCAATATGAAAATCATTCAGGCAAGTTCCCTGTCTCCTGCGGTAAAAGAGCAGTTTGCAGAGATATTGGCTCAGGCTACAAACACTGATCCGTTATATCAAGCGGACGGAACCGACATATCCGATGACTCATCTAGCAGTCAGACTAATCCTGCTGAAGACAGCGGTGCCAATGCACATGAGTTAGTCAACGGCACATCTCAGGAGGAATCCGATTTGTCTGGCGGCAGAACTTCTGCAGGTCTTGATCCGTCAACACCTGGTGATGCGAAATCAGCTTCAGAATCACAAAGTTCAAGTGATTCATCTTCAAATGCTGGTGAATCCGGTCCTGTTGCATATGAATTGTCTGCAAAATCCGCATCCAAATCAGCAAGTTCCGAAGAGTCCAGCATGCCTATATTCGTAATTCTTGCAATCATTGTTTTGATTGTAATCTTCTTGGTTGGATATGTAAGAAATCAAAAAGACGATTATGATGATTATTAATTTAATCATCAACTTTTTTTTATTTTAGAAATTTTTAAATATACTTTACTGACAAAAATAATAATATATTAGATAATTTTTAAAGTTTGCTTAAATTTGACTTTAAAATATATTTGAATTTAATGTGAGGTATATTATGATTAAAAAAATTAACATTTTTTTAGTTTTATTATTGCTTTTGCTATCGATTGGTGCTGTCAGCGCTAGTGAAGACTTAAACACAGCCATTGCAAGTAATGATGAAACTATTTCTGATATTTCTACATCACAGCTGGATGATAGTTTATCTGCAAATGTTGATGTGGATGATGAGGGGGTATTGGCTGCCGTTTCACACACAGTCACTAGATCTAATTATCAGACTTATTTTGATGTTAGCGGTAATTTCAAGCCTTCTTCAATAAATGAGGGGGACACCCTTGTATTTGACGGAAATTTCGAAAGGATTAACTTTACATTTGAAAATCCTGTAAAGATTAAAGGCTCAAGTTCACTTAACATGAAGAATTGTGTTGTTAATTTCGAAGGAAATGCTTCTGGAAGTACAGTATCCAATTTAAAAATCACTAATACATATAATTATCATTATGGTATATTTTTAAATGGCGTAGCCAATTGTACTGTTGAGAATTGTATTATCAACAACACTGGTATATCTTCATACTGTATTGCCGTTGCAAATAAGGCAATGTATAATAATGTAATCAACAATGTCTTTAATGAATATGGTATTACATATGGTCATGGGTCTAGGTCTACTACTCCTGTGCTTCTCTCCGATGCCCATTACAATTATATAGCAAACAATCACATCACCTGTGACGATGCGAATGCTATTTATTTGTCCGAATATGGTGGAGGCCCTATAGTGCCTGCGCTATCTCATTATAATATAATTTATAATAATACTATAAGGCACAATGTCCTGCCTACTTCATGGTGTTATTCTATTCAGGTAATGGGTAGATACAACACAATAGACTCAAATAAGGTCATTGGGGCATATAGAGGTATAAGTACAACACAACCTTGGAATACTATTATAAATAACCAGATTATTAATCTCACAGGAGCAGATTTTAATAATCCTGGTGTTGAACTTGGAGGGGATTTTGGTATTTATGCTTCAGCTAACACTATTGTAAGAAACAATTCCATTATCAATGCTAAAGCTATTTCATCTGGTGGTGGAATCGCTGCTGCGGGGGATAACATAATTGTTGAAGATAACTATGTTGAAGTTACCCTTCAGGGTGTAGGTGTACATCCAAGTAGTTCTAACATTACAATTAGAAACAACACCATAATTACACAAAGCGGTTCCGGAATATTATTTAAGACTCAAGCTTATAATCTCGCTGTTTTAAATAATAATATTTCAAGTCAAAGCGCTATCGGTGTTTATATTAAAAAGCTCAGTAACAAAAAAATGCCTGGAAACATAACTATTGTAGGCAATACCATCACAACCTCCAATAAATGTGTAATTGATGCCGCTGGGGCTGATGCAAGTTTAACCAATATTATTGTAAATAACACTTTTCAAAAAGGTAAGACTGTAAGATATCCTGAAGGCTCATATGATCCATCAAAACCGGTTTACATATTCAACGGAACCGTATATGAAATTACTCCTGAAAATTATGGTGAATATATTGATAATAATGGTGAATTGAGTTCCATTATTAAAGATGGGGATATTTTAAACTTCAATGGAGAGTTTGTAAATAAAAGAATAATATTTATCACTTCCGCTATCAAAATAACAGGTAATAAGCCTACCTTTTATAATACTACATTTAGGATAACCTGTGATGGTGTATGGATTGAAAACTTGATTATTAAAAATAATAAGGCTGATAGGCTTAATGCATGGGGGATTCATGTTTATGTAGTTAATGGTGCTACAATATCCAATTGTGATATTGAAGTAACTGACCCTAATGCGGCATATGCAATTTATGTTGTGGAATCAATTAATGTGGATGTGCTAAACAATAAACTTTATTCTTCCGGTAACTATTTAACCTATACATTGCTTGCATATGGCGTTGAAGATTCAAACTTCATAGGCAATACAATTAATACTTTGGGCACAGGTCAAGTGCATAAGTTCGAAAGTCAACATGACATTGATAATGCTTCTTGTTTGGATGGCGATACTAGTTGTCTTGATGGTGATACTTCTTGTTTGGATGGCGATACTAGTTGTCTTGATGGTGATTCTTCTTGTTTGGATGGTGATTCTTCTTGTTTGGATGGTGATACAATTGCTGATGGAAACCATGTTTTAGCAGAAGTATACAGAACCTACGGTATTTTAATGGCATACTCTAGTTACAATACTGTTTCCAAAAATAAAGTAAATGTTACTTCCAAATTGAATAGAACAGTTTCCCCATTCAATTCCACAAACTCCATTGTTGGAATAGATGCATATTACAGTTGTCAATACAATGTTTTTTCAGAAAATAATGTTTATATAAAGTCTAATGATAATTATATTTATGGTATGGGCGTATTAGGATATATGACTGGCCATACTGCTCCTGAGGGTCAAGAAGCAACTAATAATGAATTCATTAAAAATAATATTGTTCTTGAAGGCACTTATTTCGTTCAGGGAATTGTAATCGGATCCTCATCTTATGGGACAGTCATAGAAAATAATATTGTTAATGTAAAATCAAGAAATGTTGCATATGGTATCAACCTCGAAATGTCTCAAGAATCAACCATAACTAAAAACACTTTCACATTAAATTCAGACGCCGTTTATGGTATTGAGGCTTTCTCATCCAATAATAATGTCATAGACAACAATAAATTTGAGGCAGATGGAAAACAGGTATACGGTTTCGTATTGTCTAATTCAAAAGACAATTCCGTAACTAACAATATAATATTGGCTAGAGGAACCGGTAAAAAAATAGGCATCAATCTTGATTCAATATCTGCAGGAAATGCCGGAATTTTCCTCAACTCCGCTTCTACAGATAATTTAATTTACAGAAATAACGTTACATCATTGAAAGGATATGCAATCCTTGTTGATGATAGGGCTGTTGACAACAACATTTCTAAAAATTATCTTGACTCTGAAAAGGGTATTGGTGA
>NZ_JBGVOG010000073.1:0-10173 GCF_045126245.1 Methanobrevibacter sp.
ATATAATAAGGTAATTTAAGAATGTAAAGTGAAATGAATATTATTAACCCAAGAATTATCAACTTATAGACATTGTCCTTTTTGAATTTATGATCAAAGTCAGGGATATTTGCACCGATGAATGTTAATGCAATTAACAGAGGATTGAGAAAAAACATTAATGCGAGTAGCAGCGCAAATATTGAATGCCCTTTATAAGAAGACATGATGAAACCCCAAGTGTTTTGCGAAAATGTCAATTCCCCAAGAAGCGACAAAATTCACTTTACATCAATATTACCTTAATAAGGAATTAATAATTCCATGAAGTAATATATTGGAACAGTAAATATAACAACCTAATCCAAGAGCATTTGAGAAGTAATCAGATTCCAAAATAAGACAAAAAGCTTTTCATCTGAAGCAGTGACCTCTCAACGCTGCCATCGCCAACAGTTGAAAATGGGGATAAGACCTCCCCGGTTATTGCAGGAATTCCATTTAGGTTGCATACATCCTCTACCGCACCCTTATAAGATTCCCCTGCAGAGTCAAGGGAAATAATTTCACATCCCACATCCTTAGAAATATAACTTGCTATTAAAAAGCTTTCTGGAGTAGGGGATTTGGTTGAAAATATGGACTCCACACCAGGATTGCTGTTGAATGCAGTTGAGTGAAAGTCCCCTACAAAATGTATTCCAAGCTCTTCAATCTTTTGAACGATGACATTGCTTAAAGAATTATTAACATGAGCCGCCCTGTTTAAATCCAATGTATTGAAAAATCTTCTATTGTCCATGGTTGCCTTCGGTGCGGCAAATGGAATGAAAAATAAAGTATTATTGATTTTTTTAGCAACCAACTCATTTAAAAGTTTGATGTTTGCAATCTGTGGAGGCAATTCATTGCCATGAACACCTGATAAAATTAAAATTTTATTTCCTCCACTGCCCAATTTAAAAATAGGAGTTCCATAAACAGATTTCTCTAAAATAAATCTATTCAATTTGTTTAAATCTATTTCATTAAGCACATGAGTGTTTTTTGAAATATAACCTCCTGAAAGATTGGAGATATAACTCATTTCCAAATTATCATAGTGCTCCACTTTTTCAAAATCCATAATTAATTATACATTAAAGCTCTTATTTAAAATTAGGGATTAAATTGAAGAAATATATTAAAAAGTTAATAAGGCTCATAAATTATGAAAGGGACGCTGAAATTGAGTTGATGCAGACAGAAATAATGAATATGTCCGGCAAAAAAAGAGAAGAATTAGGAAGAGCCATCAATAAAGTTAAAGGAAAATATCTCGGCAAGGAATTGGGTTTGCAGATTGTTCAGTTTGGAAGATCAGAGCCCATCGATACGGAAATAAGCGTTGGAGATATGGTGCTGGTAAGTACAGACAATCCCCTCAGAAGCGATTTAACCGGCACTGTAACTGAAAAGGGAGCAAGATTTATAAAAGTTGCTTTTGACAAAAGTATTCCCAAATGGGCCTTAAAAAAGAAAGTCAGACTAGATTTGTATGCTAACGATGTCACTTTCAGAAGAATGGAAGACAATTTGAATCACTTAAGCTTAAAGGGAAAAAATGCACTAGAATACATTCTGACTGACAGAAATCCTAAAAAAAACCGGCCTGTACCATACATTGATTATATTGATAAAAATTTAAATAAATCACAGAAAAAAGCTATTGAAAATGCACTGTCGTGTGAGAATTTCTTTTTGATACATGGCCCTTTCGGAACAGGAAAAACAAGGACACTGGTTGAGTTAATATCCCAAGAAACCAGACAAAACCACAAAGTTCTTGCCACTGCTGAAAGCAATGCCGCTATTGACAATATCCTGGAAAGGTTAATGGAAAACAGGAAATTGAACTTGACAAGACTGGGACATCCTCAAAGGGTATCAAAAAAAAATATCACATATTCCTTGGCTTATAAAGTTGAAAATCATGAATTGAACAAAAAGATTAAAAAGACATATAAAAAAATTGACAAGTTGATTGAAAAGAGAAAATCATTTACAAAACCTACTCCCCAATACAGAAGAGGTTTTGGAGACTATGACATTTTGTTCAATGCATCGAAAGGAAAAGGAGGACGAGGAATAAGTCCTGAGAAAATGAAATCGATGGCACAGTGGATCGAATACAATCAGGAAATTGACGAGGAACACAGAAAGATTAAAAGAATTGAAAACAAAATGATTAGAAACATCATTGAGGAAAGTGATGTGATACTAGCTACAAATTCATCATCAGCACTTGAATCAATTGCAAAAACAAAATTTGATGTGGCGATAATTGATGAAGCATCACAGGCAACAATTCCAAGTAGTCTAATACCGATTGCAAAAGCCCATAGATTTATCCTGGCAGGAGACCACAAGCAACTTCCCCCAACAATCATCAGCAACCGTGCCGGAGAGCTTGAAAATACACTTTTTGAGGCATTAATCAAAAAATACCCCCATAAATCACAATTATTGAATGTCCAATACAGAATGAACAAACTTCTAATGAAGTTTCCAAACTCAGAATTTTACAACAACAGTTTAAAAAGTGATTCAAGTGTCGATGCCATTAACATAAACGATTTGATAAGTTCAAATAATTATGAGGAAGCTCTTCTTTTTATGGACACTTCCAATATTGAAAATAACAAAGAAAATCATCTAAAAGACTCCAAATCAATCATTAATAAATTAGAAGCCAAAATAGCAATTAGTGTTGCTAATGATTATCTCACAGCAGGAATCAGTGCAGATGACATCGGCATAATCAGCCCCTATGCAGACCAGGTTAAAATTATCCAGGACGAAACCCCTGTTGAAGTCAAGACCGTTGACGGCTTTCAGGGACGGGAAAAGGAAATCATTATAATTTCAACCGTTAGAAGTAATTATAATGGAAATATTGGATTTTTAAGTGATTTGAGACGTTTGAACGTTGCAATAACCAGAGCCAAAAGAAAACTGATAATAATCGGCAATAAAGATACCCTAAAAAACAATCCGACATATGCAAGACTGATTGATTTTGTTGAGGATGAAAATTTGCTGATAAAAATTTAGGCATACCTAAACTTTATATACTATGAAGTTCAACTTATAATTAGGTGTGAAAGTACAGTTACTTTCACAGCTTAGAACTCTTAATTGAGGTTTTATTTTTCCAAAACCCATATAACTTTCAACCTCAATTATATCCCTCAATTAAGAGTTTTTCTTCTGCCCACTTTTTTTAAATTTTAAATAGTATTAAAAATATAACTATTATTTGATATTTATTTTTATAAAATTATTAACGGTGATTAAATGACTGATAAAGTAGTTTTAGCATTTAGTGGGGGCCTGGATACCTCAGTATGTGTTAAATTATTAGAAGAAAAATACAATGTAGAAGTAATTACTGCATGTGTTGATGTTGGACAAGGCGAAGAAGAAATGGAAAAAGCAAAAACAATGGCCTCCAAAATTGGAGGATTGAAACACTACAACATTGATGCTAAAGAAGAATTTGCAAATGAATACATCGCACGTGGAATAAAAGCAAATGCAGAATATGAAGGATACCCATTAAGCACTGCACTTGCAAGACCATTAATAGCACAAAAAATCATAGAAGTTGCTGAAAAAGAAGGGGCAACAGCCATTGCACACGGTTGTACCGGAAAAGGAAATGACCAATTCAGATTTGAAGCAGTCATTCTTGCAATGTCTGATTTGGATATCATCGCACCAATCAGAGAAATGAATTTGACTAGGACTGAAGAGCAAGAATATGCAAAATCCAAAGGTATCGAGTTAAGTTATGATAAAATTTACAGTATTGATGAAAACCTTTGGGGAAGAGCAATTGAAGGAGATGTCCTAGAAGATCCTGCAAACGAACCTCCGGAAGACATTTATGAATGGACCGCTTCATGGGAAGATGCCAAAGACGAACCGGAAAAAGTATCCATTGAATTTGAAGAGGGCATTCCAATTGCAATCAACGGCGAAATGATGCCTTTAATTGACTTGATTGCAAAAGCAAATGAAATTGCAGGAGCTCATGGTATCGGCAGAGTAGACACCATTGAAAACAGAATGATTGGTCTTAAAAGTAGGGAAATCTACGAAACCCCTGGTGCAAAATTATTAATACCTGCACACCAAGCATTGGAAGAATTGGTTTTAACAACTGACGAGCTAAGATTTGCTGAATATATGTCAAGCCTTTATGCAGACCTCGTCTACAGAGCACTCTGGCAGGAACCATTAAGGGAAGACCTAGACCAAGCATTTGATAAAATGCAGGAAAGAGTAAGTGGGGAAGTTGTAATGAAACTCTTTAAAGGTTCAATCCAACCTATTATCAGAAAATCTCCATTTAGCTTACACAGCATTGAACAAATCACATTTGAAGACAAAGAAACCGAACAGAGCGAAGTTGAAGGTATGATTAAATACCACGGTCTTCAAGCAGCAAATTATCAAAAATTAAACAGATAGCTTTAAAGCTATCACTTTCTTATTTTTATGTCAAAAATTAACCAATTACAAGAGATTATTGATACTTCAGACAATATCGTGTTTTTTGGAGGAGCTGGCGTTTCAACAGAAAGTGGAATTCCTGATTTTCGGTCTGAAAGTGGAATTTTCAAAAGTCTGAAAAAATATGGGGATACCCCCGAAAATTTAGTTTCACATAGCTACTATATGAACCATACGGAAGAATTCTTTAATTATTACAAAGAAAATCTCATTTTTAAGGATGCCAAACCAAATCCTGCACATATCACATTAGCCAAACTGGAAAAAGCAAGAAAATTAAAAGCTGTTATCACACAAAATATTGACGGGCTTCATCAGAAAGCTGGAAGCAAAGAAGTATTGGAACTCCATGGAAGCATTCACAGAAACTATTGTCAGATTTGCGGAAAGGAATATGGCTTAAATCATATCCTTGAAAGTGATGGCATTCCAAGATGCGAATGCGGCGGAACCGTAAAACCCGATGTTGTGCTCTATGAAGAACCGCTCAACAATGCTGTCTTAAGCTATTCAATCGATTATATTCAAAATGCTGAAACCTTAATAATTGGCGGGACTTCACTTGTTGTGTATCCTGCAGCAGGATTGATAAACTACTTCAACGGAAAAAATCTGGTTTTAATCAATAAAAGTGAAACTCCTTATGATAATCTTGCAACATTAGTCATCAATGATGCCATTGGAGAGACTCTGAGCCAAATCAAAATCTAAAGGCTCGGGAATTAATTTTATTCCATCCAACTGATTGTCACATTTATAGACCAATATTTCAACGCCTTGCAAGTAGGCTTCATTAAGTGTTTTTGAAAATTCAGGATCATTATCCCAATTTGGCCTGAAGAAATTGCCTGCAGGATGCTGAATTAAAAAGAACACAACGCAACGATTTCCCTCTTTTTTAAGTTTAATCAGCTCTTTTAAATGTTTTGTACCCCTTTCAGTTGGGGCATCCGGAAATCTTGCTTCACCATCGACAATCAATGTGACGCCCTTAACCTCAATATAGCAGGGGTCAACCAAAAAATTCATTCCGCAGCAATCATCTTCCTCATTTGCCAGATATATGTCTATTCGGGAATTATCGACAGTTTTTTCCCTTTTGTGATAGGAATAACCAGAAAGCTCCTCAATTTTGCCGTCAACGATTGCATCATATACAATGCTATTTGCCTCCTGAGAGAAAAGGGATACCAACACATTTTTATTCTCAACAAAGTGAAGTGAATATTTTGTTTTTCTATTTGGATTATCCGAAGGCTTTAGCCAAACTGTTGCACCTTCAACCAGAAGTTCCTTGCATCTTCCAGTATTGGGCACGTGAGCTATCTCAACATTGCCATCGACTTCAACTTCCGCAATGAACCTATTGGGCCTTTTTAAAAAAGTCCCCTTAACATAATCCATCTTTAATCACACTGCCAATATATGAAACCAAATCTGTAGCTGAAAATCCATTGCCTTTCACTTCAAATGCCTTATCTCCGGCAAGACCATTGATGAAAGCGCCTAAAGCGGATGAATCAAAAGAACTTAGTCCTTGTGAAAGTAAAGAAGTGCAGATTCCTGCCAGCGCGTCACCAGTTCCTCCAACTGTCATTCCAGCATTGCCGGATTTGTTTATCTTAAATCTTGTTCCGGACAATATAAGATCATACTCTCCTTTGACGACAACGGACGCCTTGATTATTCTTGTAATCTGCTGGAATTGGGTGATGTTTTCATCAACTTTTTTAAAGTCAAAACTGTCAATATCCAATTTCAAGTCCCCTTCAACATTGAAAAATGACTTGAATTCAAAAATATGTGGAGTCAATATAATGTCATGCCTATTTTTAATCAATGAAAGTTCTACCTGTTTTAGGGCATCGGCATCAAGCACGATTGGCTTTTTGATTTTAGTTACCAAAACATTGAACAATTTTGAGGTTTCACTGTCCATTCCTGCACCAGGACCTATCAAAACCGCATCTACATTTTCTGCAAGTTCCAATATTTCATCAGCATGATTCAAAGATAGTTTATCTCCCTCCAGAGATTTTACAATCAAATCTGGAGATGTTGACTTGATGGCTTCTGCAGCATTTTGAGGACTTGCAACATATACCAAATCCGCTCCTGCGCCAATAGCAGCCATTCCCGCAATGGCCGGGGCACCTGAATAATCCTTGCTTCCCCCAACAACAAGCAACCTGCCGTTATTTCCCTTATGTGATTTTGGATTCCTATTCCTAAGTCTTAAAAAATCCCCATAGTTAACGAAATACTCCGCTTCAAAGGGAATCCCAATGTCTGCGGTTACAAGACCTCCGACATCCTCCTCATCGGCATTTCTAACACCTGTTTTTATTTTATGAAAACTGATTGTGTAATCCGGAACAACAGCCAAATCATTAACCTCTCCTGTTAAAGGATCCATTCCTGAAGGAACGTCGACACTGATTTTCAAACCGTCTGATTCGTTGATTACTTCAATAGCTCTCCTGATGTTGGTCTGCAATTTTCCATCGATTCCAGTTCCCAAAAGGCCGTCGACAATGATAAATTCTGAATTGTCGCTTTTTGCAACCTCACAGGAATTGATATCCTCAAGAGTCTTTAGATTATATATCTTTAAGTGAGACAGACGAGGCTTCATATTTTTCAATATTTCAAAATTGGTTTTTGCATCGCCTGAACGGATGTTTTCCTTCAGCATATAAATATCGACATCATAACCCCTGTTCAATAAGTAACGTGCCGCAACAAAACCGTCTCCACCATTTCCCCCAGACCCTGTGAAAATTACGACTTTTACAGGCTTTGAAAAAGAATAAACCGCTATCTTACCAACTTCTTCTGCCAAAGATTTTCCGGCCGATTCCATCAAACATAATCTGGATAAACCTAAATATTCACAATTATAATCTGTTACCATCATATCAATTGGATCCACATAATCACCTTAAATTAAAATATAACTAATCGATATAAATATAATTATCTTTAAGTGATAGGAAAAATAGCATGAAAAGAATTACCGTAAAACTTCTGAAAACATTGCCGACAAAATATGTTACAAACGGCATAATCCTGATTTTAGCATTGTTTATCTATGGAATAGTAGGTTCTTACCTCATTATGGGTTTAAATCTAATTGATTCCATTTATTATGCAGTAATTACTATGGCTACCGTGGGATATGGAGATTTCACCCCACACACAGGAATTCAAAAGATTTTCGCAACAACTCTTGCCTTAGGAGGCGTTGCACTGCTCGCTTATGTATTTAATATTATTTTAACAAACTTTCAGGAAAAAATGAGCGAATATTCAAAAGGAGCAATGAAAATGAGAGCGATTGAAAATATGGATGATTATTATATTCTTTGTGGCTACGGGAGGGTTGGAAAAGTAGTTTTTGAAGAGCTGACCAAAAGAAACCAGAATATTATATTGTTTGAAAAAGATGAGGAAATACTTGAAGGTATCGAGGAAAATGATTCTGTTGTTGTAATCAATAAGGACGCTACCGAAGATGATTTGATTTCAAAATTGGCTGGAGAAAAATGCAGAAGCGTAATAATAAGTACTGGGGACGACGTGACCAATTTATTTATAGTTTTAACCATACGCGAAAGCAATCCTGATGCATGGATTGTATCAAGAGCAAGCAAAGAGGAAAATTATTCAAGGCTTAGAAAAGCGGGTGCAGATAAAATCGTATCTCCGGAACTGATTGGGGGAAAAGATTTATATTATGAATCAACAAGACCCCATATCCTGAAAATAACTGTAAGGCATACTGTAGACGAGATTTATGATGAATTCAAGATTATCAGCAAATATGGCTGTACACTAGAAAACATACAATACCACCTGCCGGGAATTGAAACACCGCTGACACGAAAAATAAATACAATGGACATTAAGGACGGCAAACAGTTTAGAGATTATCTTGAAAAAAATGTGGAGCAGAAAGAAGCCATTGAAAACTTGTATTCGCTTGTAAACAATACACATTCCCATATCATCTCAGGCCCTGACCGTGCTACTTTCATTAAACTGGTAGATGAACTGAAAAAGCATGAGGAAATACTTGGAATAAATTTAAGTAAAAAAGAAGTGGCCGAAATAACAAAGAAAAATATAAAATAAGCTATTTAAAAAAAGAAAGGAAAAGAGAGTAGAACTCCCTCTAGAATAATTCTTGTAAGTGAATTTGGTAAGGGCCTAAGCTTCCGCCGTAGTTACCTGCACCAATTTCAATAACACCTGGCACTTGACAAGCAGCTTCAATACCTGCTTTCATAGCAGCTTTAACGGATTCTTCATCTACACCATCAATAACGATTTCCATATTTCCGAATACGTTTTCTGGCAATTCTGTGTCAACTTGGTCTTTTAAGGTTACGCATTCTTTTTCGTTGGTAGATGCACTCATGAAAGAGTATTTGGAACCAGTTTTGGAACCGGAAGCAACCATACCTCCTGAGAAAGGAGTGATTACACCAGGAACAGCGTGAATAGCATCAACAGCAGCTTCAGCAGCAACGATAGAAGCCATTTGACTGTCAGCCATGATGAAGAAGTTTCCACCAGCTACACCGTCTTTCCATCCCATTTCATCTTCAACCAAAAAGTCACCAGACATGATAGGAATTACGTGCATTTTTTTACCGTTTACTTCTTTTTCAGTTTCATATCCGTCACCGAAGAATTTGAGTTGTTTTCCGGTTGGGAATGCTTCTTCACTGTCAAGAGCATTGAATGCTGCTGCAGTAGGAGCGGTTAAAACACATTGACCGATTCTGTCCATAATTTGTCCGCCTAATGCTTTTTTGGACATGTGACAAATCATGATTGCATAACCAGGTCTTCCATCTGGAGATTCAGTTGGAGGAACATATTGGTCGATACCTGCTTCTGCAGGACATCCGATAACTGAAGTAGCAAATCCAGTAGCTTCAGTAGCTGCAATTTTAGCTAAATGTTTAGTAGCTGCAGTAATAATCAATCTAGATACTTTAATTCCGAAACCTTCAGCAAAGGTATCTTGTATATTTACGCCATTAATTTCCATTTTTTCACCATTAAGTTCGTTAAAAATTAGATTAAATTATAAATTAAACTAATTTTCTATAACAATTAAAGATATATTTCATTATTAAAATAAAGTTTTCTATTTTATATCAATACCCAAATTATCAAATAAAAAAAAGATGTGTCTGCAGCAAATTATCGGCAAAAACTACTCATATTCATCATCCGGCCTCTCTTCAAGTTTTTCATTTGAAGATCCTGATGAAATCTTATCAAGAACTGAAGAACCGTAGTAAGGCATTAGAATCATACCAATAATTGTAGCCATCCAAAATGAAATCAGCCTTTCGATAACTGTTGCAGCCGCACTGACTGAAGCTGAAACTCCTGCAGCAGAGTAAAATAGAATCATCAATCCATCAACAGCTCCAAGGCCTCCTGGAAGAAGTGGAATCATGCCCACCAAACACGCCACGATAAATACTTCCCCTATGATTATAGGATTTACATTGGCTCCAAATGCCAAAAATACCAAATAAACTCTGAAAATTTCAAAAATCCATATTATAAAAGATAATGTTAAAGTATAAACTAATCCTTTCTTATTGGAAATTAACA
>NZ_JBGVOG010000074.1:0-9314 GCF_045126245.1 Methanobrevibacter sp.
TATCAAATATATTTCTGTATTTCTATATAATATATCAATTAATATTAGTGGTATTAATACTGATATCTGTATTAACCTATTAATTGGAATATTACTACATTAACTATTTTTACTATTTCTACATATTTCTGTATAATGACTATTTACATATTATAGGCGGAAATACTATTCCGACTATTGTAATATTACACTAACGCAAATTGCACTAAAAATAAGAATTATTCTGCCTTATTTATCAATATAACAAATAATCAGTGATTATTTTAATGAAAACTATATGATTATAACCAATTGATTATAACGGGGATATTAAATCAATTTATGTGAGAATTGAAAGCAATATGAAGTTTAAATTAATAAATTTTATTAAATTTTATAAAAATTATTAAATTTATTATTTTTTGGATCTACACAGAATTTACAAAATGTCTGTATTTTGATAGCTGCATGCATATGGGCCAGTTTAAGTTTGTAGGTTTTGTAAAAAACTTGAAATTTAATAAAAAAATTAAGGCAAAATTCTTATATTTTAGCAAAAAGACTAAATATTATCCATGCAAAATGAGGTTTTGGAAATGCAATTCAATATAGTCAATGAATTAAACGGAAAATTCGATCCAATAGTGCTTATTAAAACTGACGAAAAACCGACTGATGCTGTCATACCTAAACCCGGCAAAGGAGGATGCGTAATGGCATTTGTCTCACAGACCATTGCCAAAAGAAAGATCACCGCTTTCGGCCGTGAAAACATTACCTGCGGAGGCATTGCAACCGGAATGGGATGGGGAGATGGATTCAATACTCCTCAAGATATGGAATTTCAGGCTACATTTCTATCTTTAGGCCAGGATTCCGCAAAGGATAAGGATGAATATCTCAAAAAATTGGAAAACAAGCCAAAAAATGTGGCTGACATGTTCAGGGAAGGTGAAAGAATCTATTGTGACTTCGATACAGCTTTACAGCACATCAAAAACAGGCCAATATATGACGATAAGCAGTATGTCGTATTCAAGCCGATTGAAAAATTATGTGAAGATGAAATTCCAGATTCCGTTATATTTACATTGAATCCTATGGAACTTTCAGCAGTCCTGCAGTTGAACGGTTCTTTTAGAAGTGAAAATGCAACTGTCATAACACCACAGGCATCAGCATGCCAGGCAATAGGATCATTTACGTTCCAACAGGCTGAAGCAGACATTCCCTCACCGGTACTGAGTCCCCTTGATTTTGCTGCAAGGCGACACATGAAACACTTCATTCCAAACGATTACTTATGTTTATCAATGCCGTGGGAACTGTTTTTAAAGCTTGATGATTTAAGCAAAAAAAGCGTTTTCCAGACTGATTTCTGGAAAGAATTCGGCAATGGAAAATAAATTAAAAAATAAAAAAAATTGATTAGCGGTTAAACTAATCAATTCGGCCTTTTGGTGTTGAACTCATCTTTGGATTTGATTCCAATCAGGGAAGCGAATATTGCTATCAGGCATGCAACGGTACATATTCCGCAGATTATCTGTGATGACTGTACAATCATGTTCGCATATTGCGGAGCCAGTTTAAGGCTTCCCATAATCCATGCAAATATCAATGTCAAAAGACCCAGGCTCATTGTTTGACCGATTGTTCTCATTGTAGCCTGTGAAGCTGATGCGGTCGGAGCGTCCTTTGGAGGAACAGAACTCATGATTGCGTTCATGTTAGGGCTTGAGAAGAGTCCCATTCCGATACCCTGCAGGATCATCGCAATGACTACAAGATACAGTGGTGTGTCCCCGTTGAGGAATGTCAATATGATAAGGGCAACCGAAGCAATCCCCATTCCCAAAGCTGCCAGCTTTTGAGGATGTATCCTGTCTGAAAGCTTTCCTGCATTAGGAGCCATTATCGCCATGATGATTGGGGTAATTATCAGTATTAGTCCTGCCATCTGGGCATCCCAACCCCTTACATACTGGAAATGATAGTTCAGGATGGTTGTAACTACCATAATGGCAATGTAGCTGCATAATGCTGCTATATTGGATGATGTGAACTTCTTGTTTTTAAATAGGTTAACATTGAATACAGGTGATTTCTGCCTTAATTCGAATGCTCCAAATCCGACAAGCAGAACCAATCCGAGTATTGTTAAAATCAGGCCTGTGGTTGTTGTCAATGTTGTAAAACCATAGATAAATGCTAAAATGCCCATAGCATAAATTATTGATCCTACCTTATCAATCTTGTCTTTTTCATATGTCTTCCATTCTCCTGTAATTTTAAATGACAACAGGACAATGCATAGTACTAAAAATGGAATTACGCTGTAAAATATTGATCTCCAGCCGAAGTTATGAACCAAAAATCCGCAAATCACCGGTGAGAGTGATGTTGCAAGATAAACCCCTGTCACTGTAAATCCAAGAGCCTTTCCCCTGTTTTGAGGTTTTACCGCATGAACCACCATCGCCATTGCGGAAACATTCAGAAATGCCATTCCCACTCCCTGTATAATCCTGAATACTAAAAATGATTCGGTTGAAAATGAGAGGCATGCCCCAATTGAACCTATTAAAAATACGAGAACTCCAGCCAATAAGGATTTCTTAACTCCGAATTTTCCTGAAATCTGTCCTGCCGGAACCGTAAATACCGCAACGGTCAAAAATAATATTGTCGGCACCCAATTCTGGATAACGTTGTTCATTGCAAAGTCCTGTGCAATTGCAGGAACTCCAATAATAATACCATTTGATAAAAACACCGCAAAAAATGAAGTGATGAACGATACTATCACTACATATGTCTCTAATTCTAATTTCATTTATATCCCTCTTTTAAAAATTAAACGAATCCTTTGATTTTATGCCCACTAAGGAGGCAAAGACTGCAACTATACAAATTGCTGTACATATTATGCTTACCAGTTGTGAAGATTGAACTATCATGGCAGAATACTGTGATGAAAGCTTCAGGCTTCCCATAATCCATGCAAATACCAGTGTCAAAAGACCTAGGCTCATGGTCTGGCCTATGGTTCTCATTGCAGACTGAGCCGCTGATGCGTTAGGAGTCTCGTTAGGCGGAACTGAGCTCATTATCGCATTGGTATTAGGGGTTGTAAAGAGTCCCATTCCGATACCCTGAAGAATCATCGCAATGACAATCAGATATAAAGGCATATCCGCATCCAAAAATATCAGTATAACAAGGGTCACCGTAGCGATTCCCATACCTATTGCAGCCAGTTTCTGAGGATGTATCCTGTCTGAAAGCTTTCCCGCATTAGGAGCCATTATTGCCATGATTATCGGAGTGACTATAAGTATCAGTCCGGACATCTGAGCATTCCATCCTCTCACATACTGGAAATGATAGTTCAGAATGGTTGTAATTGCCGCAATTGCAAGATAGCTGCACAGTGCCGCAATGTTGGATGAGGTAAACTTCATGTTCCCAAACAGCCTCATGTTGAATGCAGGGCTATCGACCTTAAGCTCGTAGTATCCAAAAGCAATCAGGAGAATAATTCCTATTATGATGCATATTACCCCATATGTTTTCATTAAGTTTGTAAAGCCGTAAATGAAAGCCAGAATTCCGATGCCGTATAGGGCATAGCCTACAGCGTCGATTTTATTTCCTTCATAAGTCTTCCATTCTCCAGGTATCTTTAAAATCATCAGTATCAGACAGAGAACCAAAAATGGGAATACAAAGTAAAACATTGACCTCCAGCCGAAGTTATGAACCAGAAATCCGCAGAATACCGGTGAAAGGGATCCTGCCAGATAAACTCCGGTTACTGTAAAGCCCAGTGATTTTCCCCTGTTTTGAGGTTTTACTGCCTGAACTACCATAGCCATTGATGATACGTTTGAAAATCCAATGCCTATGCCCTGAAGCGCTCTAAAAATCAGAAACATTTCCTTTGAAATAGAAAGACATGCACCAACTGATGCCAGAAGGAATATTGCCATTCCAACAATCAGTGATTTTTTAACTCCGTACTTTCCTGAAATCTGTCCTGCAGGAAGCGTAAATACCGCCACGGCAAGAAGGGCTATTGTCGTAATCCAGTTTTGCAAAACATTGTTCATGCCGAATTCCGAAGCGATGGACGGAACTCCCAAAACTATTCCCGCTGAGAGAAACACTCCGAAGAATGCTGTTATGAATGCCACAAACACCACATAAGTTTCCGAATCGAACTTCATCTTCATCCCACCAGCTCCATGCCTTTGATGGCAATTTCCTTAATCCTTTTCCTCAATTCTATATCTTCATCTGTTATTCCAACTTTCTTTTCCCAATCCTTTGAAATCTGCCTTATTTTCGGTACTATCTCATCTCCCTTCTGTGTTGTATTCAACATGTATTTGCGTCTGTTGTCGGGATTGACATCCCTTTTGATGTATCCCTGATCTTCGAGCTTTTTAAGTGATTTTGCTATACTGGCCTTGCTCTGACCTGAAATGTTTACAAGATTGTCCTGTGAGATGTTTGGATTGTCATATATCATCATTATAAAACGCATCTCATGGCCTAAATTAAGTTCATCAATCTTTGAATTCAGGTATCTCATCTGATTTTTGCTTAGATTATGAATCCATGCGATGAACGGAGAGGAATCATAAATTCCTTCATAACTTTCACCATCCATAATATCACCTGATTATCATTATGTATTAATTCGGATATAAATGTTTCGAAGTGAACAGTTAATATTGAAACAATAATATCTATAAATAATTTAACCAACAATATAAAAGTGATGTCATTAACTATAATATCCGTTTTTTTGATAGCCGTTGCGCTTGCCATGGATGCCTTCAGCGTATCCCTGACAAAGGGTTTTACACAAAAAAATCTGAATAAATCACAAATTTTATATTACGGACTGTTTTTCGGATTTTTTCAGTTCATGATGCCTGTTTTGGGATACTTCTGCATAAGCAGCATCTCAAGCATCATTGAATCATTTGCATCAGTGATAGGTTTCGTCCTGCTTTTGGCTATAGGGCTTAACATGATTCGTGAGAGTCTCTCAGGCGGTGATGAGGAGATAACGGATAACTTTTCATTCAAGGAAGTGACATTGCTTGCAATAGCTACAAGCATCGATGCGTTTGCGGTGGGAATAACCTTTGCGGTTTTAAATAATCCGTTCCTTGCACCGTCAATCATAATAGGTGTTGTTGCATTTGCATTCAGCATTGCAGGAATATATATAGGCCGCAGGCTAGGCGACTATTTCGGTGACAAGTTCCAGATACTCGGAGGCGTCATACTTATTTTAATTGGAATCAAAATCCTTTTAGGATTTTAATAAAAAAAGAAAAAAGGATTTAAAAATTAAAGAAGTCGCGGCTCCAGCTAATGTTACGTTTGACTTTCTGGATTTGATCATCATAAGTTTTTGATTCTGTGTATTCCTTTTCGACAATTTTCTCTTTTTCTGAAGATTTAACTGAAGTGATCAATTTAGATAGAAGGTCAATATCATCTTCTGTAGGTGCGTTAAGTTCAATATCCTCCTTGATTTTAAAGAGCATATCAATTGCTTCACCGACACTGATATTGTTGGCTTCCAGGGTTTCTACTTTTTCAAGCTGTTCTTCTGTCAATTCAATTGTTTTTTCAACCATAGTGTTACCTCGATATGTAATTAATTAATATTTTGTCTTTAATAGTTTTAATAATTTGCCTTGTTAAATGTCATGCTCTTGGTTGTATGAGCGGAACTTTTCAATGAAATTGTCAAGTTCCTCCTTGATTTGCATAAGGGGTACAATGGGTTTGTAGTTAAGCAAAGTGTTTAATGCAATCAAAAGAGGAATGGCTTCACCTACATGTATATTTTCAAATTTCAAATCCTGATAGGTTATATTGAAGTTATTTCCTGAAGTTTCATCGATTCTCAGACCCGGCGCTATAAAGCTGATTTGCTCCTTTTCAATCAGCTCCTCAAGGTCCTTGGTTCCCTCAAGAATATCCTCGAACTCGACTTTATCCTTGCTTAGAATAGGGGTTATGAAATCGAATTCGATGTCATAGTCATATTTTGAATAGTGATGGCGGAAGTAATTGTCAACCATAAGGTAATTGATATACAGCTCATGGTTTTGTATTGAATATTTTTTGCGGTTTAAGATGAATTCCATGATTAATTGTTTAAGTCACATCTTATAAAAATGCTTTTAAAAAATAATGCAAATAGTCCGGATGGACTGTTTTAATCAGTTTTTGGCGCATATTTCCTGATTGATATCTGCTTGAATTTGTATGTAAAGAAATGTGCCCACAGAAATCCTATTGTTCCTCCGACAAAACATCCGAATACCACACCGGCATATATTCCTGTAACTCCCCATCCGAAAATGAAGCAGAAAATGTATGCAAATACGCTTTCAAGAATCAGTGATCTGAGAAGTGTAATCAGAAGGGAATATACTCCTTTTCCGACACCCTGAAACATCATGGATGACATCATACCGTGGGGAATTGCCAGTACAAATAGGCTCAATACTGATATTGCAGAGGCAATCTGCGGAGACAGGCTTGCGCTTGCCTGGGTATATGAAAACATGTTTGCAATAGGCGCTGAAAATGCGAACATTATAACGCCCAATATGATTGAGATGGCAAAGCCCAATTTGATTGAATAGATGTGGGCTGTCTTGAGGTTGACATAATTGTGGGCCCCATATGCGACGCCCGCAACGGTCAGCACGGCTGTTCCAATACCTATCAATGGAATCATTGAAAGCTGAACTATTCTCATTGATGCAGTATATACAGCCACTGCAGTTGTTCCGGCGGCAATTACGAGCATGCTGTTTATGATGATTGCAAGAGCTGAAAATATGATGTTTTCCAGGGTTGAAGGAATGGCAACCTGAAGCGTGTCAAGCATAAGCTGTGTTGAGTAGTTGAAGTTTTTTGGAGACAGGTCAAGATATAGGTCCTTTTTTCCCCATATCCAGTAGCTCATTACAATGCAAGAAAGTGACGCTGATATTATTGTAGCCCATGCGGCGCCTGCGATTCCAAAATCAAGGATGTAAATGAATATAGGGTCTAGAATGATGTTCATGATTGCGGTAACTGCAATTGCTATTGTAGCGCGCCTCATGTCACCTTCAGACCGGAATATCGCTGATGCCACACCTGAAAATACGAATATGAAGAGAAATCCGAATATTATGTAGCTGTAATCCATAGCATATCCTATTGTGCTTCCGGCTCCCATGAACTCAAGAATAGGAACCATGAAACCTTCAATCAGTATGGTAAATATTATGGAAACGACAATTGAAAGGACAATGGCGTGAAGTCCTGCGTTATTTGCCTGGGAGTAATTCTTTGCTCCGATGTTTCTTGCAATGAGTGAGTTGGCTCCTGCACCTATTCCGTTTCCGAGCCCCACCAATACCATAAACAGCGGTGTGATGAAACCTATTGCAGCAAGGGCATCTGCACCAAGCCCTGCAACCCAGATACTGTCTGCAAGATTGTAAAGCATTATCAGAAGCATGGAAATCATCATTGGAATTGCCAGCTTTACTATTGCCTTTTTCGGATCTCCTGTAATCATTTCTATATTTTTACTTTTCTCGCCGCTCATCTTTCCTCTTCCTGATTAAGTTCTATTGTTCTGATGGCTATTTGCTTCAATACATTCTGCAGTGTGTGCCTTTCAATCATGTCACATCCCTTAAAGACTTCCTGTTCCCAATCATTGAATATTTCAACGCTTGAATTTAGGGTTTCACGGCCCTTTTGTGTAAGGGAAATCTTGTTCTGTCGTCTGTTTTCACAGTCAATCTCCCTTACGATAAGCCCCTTTTCTTCAAGTTTCTTGATTGACCTTGCAACGGCACCCTTGTTGATGTTGCATCTTGATGCAATATTTTCCTGATTTATGCTGCTCTGGTGGGATATCTCAAAAAGCAGGTGGAGCTGTGTTGCATTGATATCCAAATCCTTAAGGTTGTGGTTGAGATATATGCTGTGGCCCCTTGCAATGATTGAAATCAGCTTTCCTACCGGAAGCGCCTTTGCATCCATTTGTTTAAATTCATCCAGGCTCATGCTAACACTATTTTAAAAATTCAGCCAATTTTTCTTCATAGAGGTCCTTTTTAACTTCCTTTGTTGTTAAGGCAAGTGTTGCTGCAGGCTTTATGGAAACGTATTTTTCCATCTGTTCCAAAGTGGAATCAAGCCCTGATCCTCCTGCTGTTGCAAAAAATTTTACATTTGAGAATTTGCCTTCATTGAGTTTGATATATGAAATTAAGGGGGTTGAAGCCTTGCTTGCCCATACAGGTGTTCCGAGATATACCATGTCATAATCCTGAGGGTCATGTTTCAATGGTTCAATGTCTATGATCTTTTCTGTGATTGCATCCTTTCCGCCACGGGCATAGCCAATCTTTCCCTGATAGTTCACTTTAGGTACAATCTCTTCAATATCACCGTTAACTTTGCCTGCAATATCTTCCGCAAGCTTTTTTGTAATGTTTGTTCTTGAATAAAATGCGATTAATGATTTCATTATTATAGTTATAATGTCATTGTATATAAATGTTGCACTGACAACTATTGCAGTGGCAACAGTCAACCGCAAATCTCAAAAATATTTATTTGATTAGGATAAATATTATTATTATGAACAAATTGAAAATCGCCGATGCAATATCCACAATCACAAACCCTCCGATTATCACAATACCGCTGTTTTTGATAATATGTTATGTGCTTTCCTTTGAAAACGGAGTCTTTGATTTGGATAAATTCATTGTGCTCGAGCTGATTTCACTTGTATTTTCATCAATATTGCCTATGGCGATAATACTGTACTGGGCTAAAAAGCTCAATACCGACAAGGACATTTCAAACAGAAGTGACCGTTCCACACCGCTGATTGTTGGAGTCATATCATATCTCATAGGCTTTTTCATTTCACTGTTTTTGAATGCCGATTACTTCCTGACTCTTCTTTTGCTTTGCTATGCGGTAAACACATTCATCGTAATGCTGATTACAACCAGATGGAAAATAAGCGTCCACACAACAGGAGTAAGCGGACCTATAGGTGCCCTGATATTGCTGTTGGGTCCAATCGGAGCTGCATTCGCTATTCTATATCCAATCGTAATCTGGTCAAGGGTTACTTTAGAAAAGCATACATTGGCTCAGGCAATATGCGGAGCGGTTCAGGGATTTTTCCTTACAGTCATTGAGATGTATCTGTATATGTATCTTTTCAGCATGCCGATAGAGGGCCTTGTAAGCCTTGAAATGTCAATACTTTATAT
>NZ_JBGVOG010000075.1:0-4944 GCF_045126245.1 Methanobrevibacter sp.
CACTCACAAAAAAATTAATCACATAAAGAGGATTCACCATAAGTCCTGCCTGATATGTTCCTTGAATAAATAATAAAGGAAAATGCCAAAAAGACCATAGCACTCCAAAAATCATGGATTCCCAAAACCAGTTCATATAGTAACCGATAGAATCTTCACAGTATCCTTTCCATCCCACTTCCTCAATTATCGAAGCAATTGTAATGGTAATAAATGCTCCTGCTATTCCAACACCAGTAAAAGAAAAGCTTTCAGTAAAGGAAAACTGGTCAAGTGACTGTCCAAAGAGCAACGACAACAGAATAGAACAGACTATTACAATCGCAAATACAATCACAGCCCAAACTACATTCAGCCATTTTACTTTGTAAAAGCCTAAAATCTTATTCTTAAAGTCTTGCTTAAGTGCATCTGAACCTGACGCCATAATGAAAACTGTAGATACAATAGCCGGAGCCATAAGACCTACGAGCATAAGTAATGGGCTGATGCTTTCTGGCAAGAATATTGCAGGAATCCAAAATATCCAAGTAAAAAGATACGCCAAAGCAAAAAAGAGAACCGGTTTATATTTGTAGTTTCCAGTATTGTTCACTCGACCGCCTCCATATCGCTCTTATCAATCATTTCGTAAATGAAACTCATCGATCCGTTCTCTGCACCGAGAAGTTTTTCAGTCATGTCTATGAAGACAGAAATATCCTTTTCACTGAATGAACCCTCATTAAACGTACTGTCGCTGATGATAAGGAGCATCTTAACACGCTCAGGTATATTTTCACATTCGAAGATACCTTCATTTACTCCCTCCACTATAACTTCGGATAAAAGTGGAGTAAGAACATTAATCAATTTTTGTCTGACTTTATAGTGCATTAACACATTTTCTGGCTGGAAAAGAGCGTTTTTTACGGGTTGTTCTGCTTCAGTAGGTTTTATAGATGCAAGTATCCCGACTATTTTTTGCGGTACTGAAATATCCATTGCGATGACCTGCTTTGCCATTTCGGTCTCATTATCAATCATCATGTCTATGACTTCTTCAAGCATCTGCTCTTTGCTTTCGAAATAGTAGTAGTATGTGCCTTTAGCTATTTGCGCTTTTTCTATGATTTCCTCAACGCGCGTATTCTCATATCCCCGTGTGAGAAACATATCATAAGCTATCTTTAACAACTCTTTTTTCCTTTTTTCACCTTTTTTCATAATATTCCACCAAATAGACCATCAGTCTGTTTTTATATTGCAATTAACTTCATATTTTTGTCAATCATTTTTCGACTTTCGGTCGGTTTTTTATTTTTAATCATAATATGAAAATTATAATATATAAATATTTTCACCGGATTTATAACCCATATTGATAAAATATGACCTGCAAATAATGTTATCATAAAAAAAATATTTTGGTGTTTTTAAAGTGGAAATAATAAATGCTTTTTGAACTATGTGTGAAAAAGGAAGCCATAAAACACATATTAAAGCTAATTGTCTATATCAAATTAGAAAATTTAGGATAATATCCTACTAAGCTCCCAATTCGACATCATAAATTGTTTTACATTAACAAGTAAATAATTACTTTTAGTTATAACAGAAATGACTCGAGAATAGATTTAATGAATCAAACATCAAAGTAAACATGCCTGAAAAATCACATTCAAACTGGGACAGTTGAGTGAATCTAGATATTGGAAAAACTATTTAAGTATCTTTTTGAGAGAAATACTGCAATAAATGCAGATACAAGACCAACGATGAGACCTGCAGCAACATCACCAGGATAGTGAACCCCTGCATACATCACTGTAAATGCCATCACGACCATATACATTGCCAGAAGAACTATCAAAACAGACCTGTGTTTTTTTACTTTCATCAAAATTACGCTGCCAACAGTCATTGAAATTGCAACATGGCCTGATGGGAAGGAGTTGAAGCCGTTGTCGGAACAAACCATCCTTATATTGCTTAAAACCACATATGGTCTCGGACTTACATATGAAAGTTTAAGTGTGAATACGAATACATATGTAAAAAATAGGGCGAAAAAGCACAGCAAAAGTATATTTTTAATCTTATCCCATTTCAAAGCCCATGCAAGTATCAGAAGTATTGCTAAAACTACTGGCACTATAGATGGACCGGTTGCTTTGTATATTACGGGCACCACCATGTCAAAAAACTGATTTTGCATACCATTGTTTATTAGTGTCAGCAAATCCATTGAATAAACCCCAATAATTAATGTTTACTAAATTAAATAAACCAAAAATAATATGAATTTTATTTTTGCCCGTATACTATACAAAATATTTACTACTTTCGCTCTCGAATTATAAATATGCAACAAAGAAACATATATATTTTTATTACTTTTATATTGACCCTAAGTTTTAGACATATTACTTGATGTGAAAACTTTCAAATCAGAGCTTCTTAATTTTACATATTTCATTTTTAAACCCTATTCTAATCCATTTTAACCTTCAAAAAAAGACTTACAGCCATTACCAAAACATCCAATCCGATGATAATGATAGTCAATTGTGGAATGATAAATGCAACAATCAATGCTATGAAATAACCTCCAAAAAGAAGCAACCTATTTTTATTATCGCGCATTTCGTCTTTCGGTGCTGTAGGGTTTGCTTTTGTTATCGCAATGTCTAAAAACTGAAATGATGCGGTCCACAAAATCAATGAGATAACATAAATGGCTTCAGCCAATGTTTCATTTGGCCCGTTACCTACAAGCGCTGTTGTAAATGGAATCAATGTAATGAAAAATAACCAGATTCCATTAGCCAAAAATACTTTACCGTCAATCAAATCCGCTTTTTCAAATGAGTTGTGATGTGATCTCCAAGCCAGATATATTAATGAAAAACTGACTACATATGAGTAAAAAATAGGTACTTGAGACAATAGGGAATTAATAGAAATTGTTTGAGGAACTGCCAGTTCCAAAACCATAATTGTTGCTGCAATTGCAACAATACCATCGCTTAAAGCCATTATCCTATCTTTATTCAAACTATCACCTTAAAACAATATCTATAAAAAATAGAATAAATAATTATAGTGTCAATGACACCATAATCAGGAAGCGTTCTTCATAATCCAATCAAATGCTTTAGTCGGCAATACTGCATGAGCAAAAACAAGTGGCTTAGCACCGAATCCAATCAGATATCTTGTTTTTGGATTCTTATTGTTTACCGCTTTTGAAATGGCTTTTGATACAACCTTCGGATCTGACATCATCTTTCCAGAGTATTGTTTGTGCATTCCTTCAGCGGTTTTTTTAGCTATTTCCTCATAAGCTCCACCTTTTGCAGATTTTTCCAAGTTATCTGCTGCAATATGACCCCAGTCAGTTTTGATTCCACCAGGTTCAATTAAGATAACTTTTATTCCAAAATCTGCCACTTCCATCCTAAGGCCATCGCTTAAGGCTTCAACGGCATATTTGGTTGCATGATACCATGAGCCCATGAAGCTTACCAAACGTCCTCCCATTGATGAGGTGTTTATAATCCTTCCGGAACCTTGTTTTCTCATATAAGGCAAAACATGCTGTATCAGTCTTGCAAGACCGAACACGTTTACTTCAAATTGTCTTTTTGCCTCTTCGATTGTTACGTCTTCAACTGCACCATAGGAACCATAACCTGCATTGTTAATCAATACATCGATGCACCCTTCATTATCAACAATAGTCTTAACGGCTTCATGACATGAATCCGCATCTGTAACATCCAAACTGATTGGTTTTACACCATACTGTTTGAGAGGTTCCATTTTTTCTACTCTTCTGGCACCACCATAGACAATATGGCCCTGTTCAGCCAACATCTGTGCTGTTTCATAACCCATACCGCTGCTGGCACCAGTTAGAAGAATTACTTTTTTTTCCATAATATCACTCAAAAACTTTTATTAATGCTTGAAAACAAATATTTTCTTAACAAGTAGTTTATTAAATTCGTTATAAATAATTAAAGTGTCAATTTTGACACCTAAAGATTAATCAGAGGATTAAAATGAGCGATAGAAAAAACTGTCCTGCAAGATCTGTTGAAACAATCCTAAAAGTGATTACAAAAAGATGGACATTGCAAATACTGTTTGACATGTTCTGCGGAAAAAAGCATTTCAATGAATTTCAAGAAGATAAACCTAAATTACTGAATAAATCATTATCAAGGCGCCTTCAGGAATTAGAAGAAAATGGACTAATCAAAAAAGAAATCAAAGACAACACTACTGAATACTACTTAACAGATGAAGGGAGATTGTTAAATAAAGTTATCTATGAACTAATGATGTATTCTATTAAACGGGATGTTAATGGAGAATATTTCAGTGAATATACAAAGGAATATATGATTAATGAAGCAAAAAAGCAATTAGATATAGATTAGGATTATTTAATTAAAAACAGCTATTGATTACTACGCCTTTGGAAACAAATAAAATAGTTAATTAATGGTTTCTCAATTAAATAATATTTTGGTGTTTTTAAAGTGGAAATAATAATGTCTTTTTGAACTATGTGTAAAAAAGGAAGCTATAAAACACATATTAAAGCTAATTGTCATTTAAATTGTCAGTTTATCAAATTAGAAAATTTCGGATAAAATCCAACTAGACTTCCAATTCGACATCATAGATTGTTTTACATTAACAAGTTAATGGCCAACAATAGATAGTAACTTGCTAGGAATAAATAAGAGATAGCAAGCACTAAATTTTCAACAGTCAAAATACTAATTCTCCAAATTTGATTGGAGTGTTTTTAATTGAATTCTCTTTCCACTTCATTAAAACACCTATTGTTAGAAATTATTATATTAGTGTTTTAGAATTCAATATATCCATTGTAAAATATTTAAAATTTGTTATTTTTACAAATAAATATTGTTCTGAGTATATAAAATT
>NZ_JBGVOG010000076.1:0-4735 GCF_045126245.1 Methanobrevibacter sp.
CTGATTTTAACATTTTCAGCAGGATTTAAAGCTCTTTGAATTAAATCATAGGATAAATCCAATTTGTCAAAACCCAAATCGACTGCAATATCATCTATGAATTCGGAAGTGATATCCTCTTCAGCCATGTTTTTGGCTGTAGCTTCATTAACAATTCTTCCAACAATTTTATGAGCGGTTCTGAATGGAATCCTTTTTTCGCGAACCATAATATCTGCAAGGTCTGTTGCGGTTGCAAAGTTTTTGCCTGCAAGTTCAGCGCATCTGTCCACTTTAAATTCAACTGACAACATCATTTTTGTAACAATAGATAATGTTTCTTTGGTTACTTTAACAGCATTCCACAAATGAGGAGTAATTTCCTGCAAATCCCTATTGTAAGTATAAGGAATAGCCTTCAATATTGTCAGAATAGTTATTAGCTCACCGGTTGCAATGCTGGTTTTTCCTCTTGCAAGTTCAGCTACGTCAGGGTTTTTCTTTTGCGGCATAATAGAGGAAGTTGATGAATATTCATCTGCCATTTCAATGACTCCGAACTCATAAGTGCTCCATAACACCAATTCTTCACAGATTTTAGCTAATGTGGAAGACAGTGCCACCAGATCAAAGACAGTTTCTGCAATAAAGTCACGTGCTGAAACGCCGTCCATTGAATTTTCAAGATAAGCATCAAAACCTAGCAAATCAGTAGTCAATTGTCTGTTGATTGGAAAACTTGTGGTCGCCATGGCAGCAGAACCTAAAGGATTTAAGTTAATTCTTTTATAAGTGTCTCCTAAACGTTCATAATCCCTTTTAAGAGCTTGTACATGAGCCATCAAATGATGGGCGATTGTAATTGGTTGGGCATGTTGCAAGTGAGTGAAACCTATGAAAATGTCTTCCATATGTTCGCCTGCCATTTCAACAAGTCCTTCCATAAACTCTAGAATACCTATTTGAATTTCCTCCACCATTTCACGCAATACGAGCCTTACGTCACATGCAACCTGGTCATTACGTGATTTGGCGGTGTGCATATAACCCGCTTCGGGACCGATTTTGGAAGTTACATAATTTTCAATTGCCATGTGCACGTCTTCAACGGAAGCATCGAATACCAATGCATCAAAACCTTCTTCCTTAAGACTGTCAAGTGCACACAAAATCTTGTCTGCAATTTCCCCATCAATAATTCCTTCATGCTTTAGCATTGAAGTGTGTGCAAAATTAGTTTTAATATCAGCTTCAAAAAGAACTTTATCAGCATCATATGATGAAGTATATTCCGCTGCTTCATCAGTCATACCAGTCTTGAAACGACCATTCCTAATATTATCCAATGAAATCCCTTCTAAAAAATATGTTAAAAATTAAAAATAAATAAAAAAAGAAATGAAGATTTTAAAAATCTTATTTTTTCATTTCAGTGTATCCGCATTTACCACAAGCGAATCTGTCACCATGGTCAGCCATGAATACACCTTCACCACAACGAGGACAAATTGGGTTTTTCCTTTCGATTTTGTCTCCATCTACTTTGTAAAGATCAGATTTTCTTACCATTTAAATCACCTATTCTTCTGCTTCTGCTTCAGCATCTTCTTCAGCAGGCTCTTCTTCAGGTTCTTCATTTTTAGCAATGATGTGTTTAGCTTCAATGTATTTTAAATCATCAACAGTGCCGTAAACTTTAGCATAACCTACAGCTTTAGGTTCACCGTAGTGTGGCTGTACATTGTCTACAACAATTAAATCTTTTTTAGTGTTTAATAAAGCAACTAATTTTGATTTAATGTCTAATAATTTAGGAGTTGCCTCTCCATCATAATCAACATAAAATTTAATTTCCTTTCTGTTAAACAATTTGTTTTCTTTTTCGTCAATAAATTCAATTTCCATTATAAAACCTCATTTATTTTTATTCTTCAATAAATCCGTTAATAAGCTTTTGAGCTTTATCTTTTACATCAGAAACTTTTAAAAGCACCAAACCTTCATTTGGTTGACCATATAAAATTGTAGTTTCCGGATTCGCCATCAAGATGCAAGGAAGAACTGCAAGATCTTCTTCCCCTTTCACTTCAATTACATAACATACGCCATTGTTAGATAATTCAAGAGCTTGGCCTATGGTTTCCCATAGATCATCAGTAATAGTTCCGGCAGGATTGTCTACTTTTAAAATATTATCTGCACGTATAATATCATGAGAATGATTTTTTCTTTGAATCAGATTATCAATTATACCAATATTAGGAGATAATTCATATTTAGTGAGATTAGCAAAGGTCGCGTCACCTACAGAAATTAAAAATTCAGAAGACTTAATCTCTTCAATCGCATCTTCAAAGTTTGGATATAATGTGCCTAATGGCTTTTTAAGTTCTGAAATTATATCCCCATTTAATTCTGCATCTAAACGTAACACTATAAAACCTCTATCTTACTCTTAAACAATATTCGCCAGGGATTTTGATATTTAATTCTTTAGCAATATCAGAATCTTCCGGATCGGTAATAATTAAAAGACCACTCCAATTGTCAGAAGTTGGACTTCCGCAAGACGGACAATGATCTTTATTTGAAATCATTTTACAAACGGTACAAGCTTTCATTCTTTACCCCATACTTTTTTGTTTAGCTTCTTCTATCCACTCAAATCTACCTAAATTATTTTGTCTCATTGTAAGACCAATTTTAGACTTTCGGGTATTTTCCATATTATTGGTTGATTCATCTTTGATTGAAACACTAACAGCCCTTGCTCTAACTAAATCTCCTTCATCTAAAGATTTATTAGATTCTTTAGCTATTAATGCGCCTCTTTTAGCATCAAAATTGATATAATCATCAGTGACCTGAGAAACATGTATTAAACCATCCATAGGTCCAATTCTAACGAAAGCACCGAAATCAACAATTTCAATTACTTCCCCTTCTAGAATTTCATATTGTTCCGGTTTAAAGAAAAGTGCTTCAAAGACAACATTATGGTATGCAGCTCCATCACCCATAATGAGTTTACCTTCACCAATTTCATCTATATCATTGACACAGATAAATAAACCAAGTTTTTTATCTAAACGACCCTCGTAAGTTTCATTTAAAGTCTGAATAGCAACTTTATTAAGAGGCTCATCAAACTTATAAGGTGGAATTCTTACAGTGTCCTCAATTTTTGTTTTATAATACAAAATAATCCCTCATTTAATTAATAAGTTTAATTAATATAATATTTTACCATCAATAGCAATATATTTTTTTTGCCTTAAATATGCTACCGTGATTCCTTTATCTTTTGCACGTTTTTTTAATTCACTATCATTTGTAGCTAAAACTTCTGAAACTCTAAGTAACGCATCATCCACAGTTTCATTTTCAAGCAATGAAATATCCTTTATTTCAATTTTTGAAGAATTAGCTAACTTTAAGGCCAAATTTGCATTTAACCTTATTTTTCCTTTATTATTTCTTTTCAAACCCTTCAATTCATTGATAACAAAGCTTGGAGTAGTTAATTTATAAGAAGGTAATAATTTTTCAAGTTCGCTGATTACATCAACATTGAACTGAAAAGGAACCATAAAAAAATTGGTATCAATTACAACTTCTTTAGAGTTCATTATTCGCCCTCTATTTTATAATACCATAACCGATTAATCTCCAACGAGCTCCGACTCTACGACTTAAAGCGACCCTATCACCAGGACTAGCGCAAACAGGCAATTTAAGAGCAACATCAACATCGTTTTTCTTTGTTGAAGTAACAACACCTATAGTTGTTGTTGTACCGCAATTAATCATCAAAGCTTCTTTAATTTTAATTGGAGAAACTTCGCGTTCTTCTTTAGTACCCACTACACGATCAAGTAAATTAGCTTCCATTGAAAAGCTATTTAATACATCAGGCAATGTACCTTCTTCACCAGCAACAGTTCCGGATAATGAATCTGATTTGGTTAAAGACGGATCTAATTTAGTTGCAATACCTACAAGCCCTCCCGGACCGATTTCTTCAACCTGCTTACCATTGGCTTCAAGGCCGATGATTTCAGATTTTAGAGTGATTCTTTCACCGTTATTAGTAGGACCAGGTCTAATTTCAATAGTATCTCCAAGTTTAAATTTACCTTGGACTAAAGTACCACCAATAACTCCTCCCTTAATCTTATCAGCACCGGAACCCGGTTTGTTAATATCAAATGATCTGGCAACATGCATTAATGTTGTATCATCGATATTTCTTTCTGGAGGTTGAATTTGCTTTAGCATTGCTTCAATTAATATATCTACATTTGCACCTTGTTGAGCGGATACAGGTATTATTAAAGCATCTTCAGCACAAGTACCTTTAACAAATTCCTTAATTTCATTATAACTTTCAATAGCTCTTTCTTTTGATACAATATCAATTTTATTTTGAACTACAATAACATCCTTAACGCCAATTACATCAAGCGCCATCAGATGCTCTTTTGTTTGTGGTTGTGGACAAGACTCATTTGCAGCAATTACTAAAACAGCACCATCCATAATTGCAGCACCGGACAACATAGTTGCCATAAGGGTTTCGTGCCCCGGAGCATCAACAAATGACACTTTTCTAATCAATTCAGTTTCGCTGCCACAGATTTCACATTTTTCAGAAGTAGTATAACATTCAGGTTCATCACAGTTAGGGCATTTTCTAAATTCAATATCAGCATAACCTAAACGAATGGATATACCTCTTTTTGTTTCCTCACTGTGA
>NZ_JBGVOG010000077.1:0-9371 GCF_045126245.1 Methanobrevibacter sp.
TAGTTTTTTCAATTACAACTTTTCCGTCAATAACATCCAATTTTATTATTGATAATACTTTCATTCCTGTTTCCTTTTCAACAAATTCTTTTCCGGTACCTTTTTCTATTACAGCCACTGTAGATTTAATTTCCAGACCCAAATCCTTTAAAGTTTCAATCAATGCTATCAATGTTCCGCCGGTACTCACAACGTCATCAATGAGTAAAATCTTTTCGCCGGCATGCAAATCGTTTATGTAAAGGTTGGATGAGCCGTATCCGGTTTTTTGATAGACTTCCTGTTCACCTTCAAGGCCATATTGTCTTTTACGGATTACAACAAATGGAATATCGGTTGCAAGTGATAATGCGGTAGCCAAATGTATTCCCATAGCTTCAACAGCCACAATTTTATCAACATCTAAATCAGCATGCTTATGCACTGCAAGAGACAATTCACGCAACATTTTCGGGTCCATTGCAGGAACTCCATCGCTTATAGGATTTACAAAGTAATTGTAATCTCCTTTTTTCACAATTGGGGATGCTTCTAATGATTTTTTTACTTCTTCTAACATGGTCTCACACAAAAATTATAAAAACTTTAAACTTTAATTAAATATAAATATATAATTAAATAATTAAATAATTTTTCTAATATAACTATTAATCAAAGTGATTACAATGGCAATGCTCGGAAGTTTAGGGGAAAATCTTACTAATACAATGAAAAAATTAGTAGGAATGTCTGTTATTGATAAAAAGACAATAAAAGAAGTTGTAAAGGATATACAACGTGCTTTAATTCAATCTGACGTTAACATTAAATTAGTTCTTGATTTATCAAAAAAAATTGAAAGCAGGGCTCTTGAAGAGGAACCTCCTAAAGGTATTACTCCAAGGGAACATGTTATAACCATTATTTATGAAGAAATGGTAAATCTTTTGGGAAGCGAAGCGGCAGGTTTGGACATTAATGAAAAGCCGTATAAGATACTGTTTTTGGGACTGCAGGGTAGTGGTAAAACAACCACAATCGGAAAGCTATGCAGATATTTGCAGAAAAAGGGTTTCAATCCTGCAGTTGTATGTACAGACACATGGAGGCCTGCAGCATATGAGCAGTTAAGACAGCTTACAGAAGAAATGGATGTTCCGTTATATGGGGATCCTAATAATAAGGATGCACTTGACCTGGCCCAAAAAGGTTTGCAGGAATTCAAGAATAGGAAAGTAATCATTTTCGATACTGCAGGTAGGCACAAGAATGAAGAGGATTTGATTGCTGAAATGGATGAGTTGGACAACATTATCAATCCGACTGAAGCTATCCTGGTGATTGATGGTACTATAGGCCAGCAGGCCGGTGAGCAGGCAAGGGCATTTTCACAGGCAACCGACATAGGCTCAATCATCATTACAAAACTGGACGGTTCTGCTAAAGGTGGGGGTGCGCTGTCTGCAGTTGCAGAAACCGGTGCTCCAATCAAGTTCATCGGTACAGGTGAAAGAATCGATGACTTTGAACTATTCGACCCTGAAAGGTTCATTTCAAGGCTGCTAGGTATGGGGGACATCAAATCTCTTATAGAAAAGGCTGAAGAAAATATCGATGAGGACATTGCAGAAAAGACCATGAACAACATGTTGTCAGGTAAGTTCACATTGATGGATATGAAAAACCAGTTTGAAATGATGAACAGTATGGGTCCGATGCAGCAGGTCTTGAACATGATTCCCGGCATGGGCAATAAGATTTCTAAAGAAGCATCCAAGATGACCGAGGATAAAATCGAAACTTATAAGATTATGATGTCATCAATGACAGAAGAGGAAATGCTAAACCCTAAAATCATTAAACAATCACGCATTCAAAGAATTGCTCGAGGATCCGGTGTTGAAGAAAGCGAAGTAAAAGAGCTTTTAAAATATTATAACAACACTAAAAAGACAATGAAGGGAATTGGAAAACGCGGCAGCCGTTTAGGCGGCGGAGCTATGAACCGTATGATGGGTCAATTCATGAATAGATAACATGTTTGAACTAGCAAAACAGATTATAGAAAGAACTGATGGAAAAATCTGCAAACATTGTCTTGGCCGTAAGTTATCCAGAACGATTGAGGGGTCAAACAATATTGAACGGGCCGATAAGGTAGTTCAGGAATTAAATATTAATTTGGATGATGCTAATTGTGTCATTTGTGATAATCTCTTTGACAAGCTCGATGACGATTTATACAAAAAAATCGATGATAAGATCAATCAGCTGGAAGTAGAATTTGACACATTTCTGGTCGGCTCAAAAATCAGCAAGGATATTCAGGAAAGGGATGATGAGCTATCTTTGGAATTTGATTTAACTGTTGAAACAATTAAAAAGGAAGTCAATCGTCTAATAGGTCTTGGAATCTGGGAAATTTACGATAAGGAAGCCCAGTTTGAAAGTCAGGATATAGTTTTCAACGTTGATTTAATAAATGAGCCTAAAGTTAATATTCAAATCAATCCATTGTATATTGAAGGAAAATACAACAAGTTTAAACGAGGAATTCCTCAAACCAAATGGCCATGTACAAAATGTAAGGGCAGGGGCTGTGAGGAATGCAATTTCACAGGAAAGCAATACCCTGAATCTGTTGAAGAGCTGATTTCAGAACATTTCCTGAAAGCGACCAAAGGCAGAGAAGCCAAATTCCATGGTGCGGGCCGTGAGGATATCGATGTATTGATGCTGGGTTCCGGAAGACAGTTTGTTTTGGAGATTAAGGAACCAAAAATCAGAAAGCTTGATTTAAAATCCATGGAAGATGAAATTAATAAAATTAACGAAGGTAAAACTTCCTATCATAATCTACATGTTTGTGAGAGAAAAAGAAAAGCTATCATAAAGCAGTCTTCACCTGATGCATTTAAAGTTTATAAAGCATTGGTGGAATGTGATGAGGCTTATGATGAAGATAAACTGAAAGATTTGTTGAATTTGGGTGAAATCCATCAACAAACACCTTTAAGAGTCCTAAGGCGTCGTGCGGATATGATTCGTGTCAAAAACGTTGTGGATCTGTCATATGAAATCATTGACGATAAAACTTTTTCCATGACAGTCAAAACGGAAGGCGGATTGTATATCAAGGAATTGATTTCAGGCGACGACGGCAGAAGTCATCCTAATGTAAGTGAAATTTTAGGGGTAAATGCTAAATGTGCCCAATTAGATGTGATTGAAGTAAGTGAGAAGTAGATAACATGGCTGATGAGTTTACACATTTGACAGATAGTGGTGTGCACATGGTTGAAGTAGGTGCAAAACCAGATCAAAAGAGAAGAGCAATTGCGAGTGGAAAAATATTTTTGGATAAAAATACCATAGATTTGATTCAAAATGAAGAAATCAAGAAAGGAAATGTTTTAACAACTGCCCAAATTGCAGGAATTCAGGCTGTTAAAAACACATCTTCCATAATTCCTCTTTGCCATCCATTGGCTTTAACTGGAATCGAGCTTGATTTTGAAGTTAAACAGACAGAAATTATAGCTACCTGTGCGGTTAATACTTTAGGAAAAACTGGTGTTGAAATGGAAGCTATTACTGGAGTTAGTGTAGCTTTACTTACTGTATGGGATATGGTAAAGGCTGTTGAAAAGGATGAGGATGGACAATACCCGGATACAAGAATCAGCGATATTAAAGTAATTAAAAAAGAGAAAATTTAACATTTATATACTATGAGAAAAATATCTTATAATGATATTTTTAATTAATTAAATTAATGGGAGATTATTATGGCAAAAAAGAACGATAAAATTTCTATGCCTCAGACAGGTGCAGGTTTAGTAAGATATTTTGATGAAGAAAGTGTAGGCCCAAAACTTTCTCCTGAACACATTGTTGTTGCTACTATCATTTTAGCAATATTTTGTTTTGTTTTAAGATATTCTGCTTAAAATTATTGTTTTTTAAAAACAATACTACTTTTTTTATTTATTGATATTATGTTAACCAAAAGAATTATTCCTTGTCTAGATTGTGATTTACAAGTTCCTGAAGGTAGGGTTGTAAAGGGCGTTGAATTTAAAGAGATCAAATATGCTGGAAACCCGGTCGATTTGGCAACTCGCTATTATGAAGAGGGAGCAGACGAAGTTGTTGTTTTAGACATCACTGCGTCTCATGAAAGACGTGCAACCATGGCAGATGTGATTGATAGGTTAACTGAGAATGTTTTCATGCCGATTTGTGTCGGCGGCGGAATAAGAAAGGTTGACGATTATATTAAAATGCTAAAAGCCGGAGCAGACAAATGTTCAACAAATACTGCGGCAATTAAAAACCCGCAACTTTTGACAGAGGCTTCAAAGGTTGTCGGATCTCAGGCAGTTGTAATTGGAATCGATGCAAAAAGAAGATATGTTGACCATCCAAGTGACGCGCCAGATAAAACAGTCATTGAAACCGGTAATGGGTACTGCTGGTTTGACACAAGCATATATGGCGGACGCGAGTTTACAGGCATTGACGCAATTCAGTGGGCGGTTAAATGTCAGGATTTGGGCGCCGGCGAGATTCTTTTAACCAGTATGGATGGGGACGGAACCCAGGCGGGTTATGATATAGAGCTCAATAAAGCTATTAATGATGCAGTTGACATACCGGTGATAGCAAGTGGCGGAGTTGGTGAGCCAAAACATATTTTGGAAGTGTTTGAAAAGACAGATGTTTCAGCGGCTCTTGCAGCAAGTATTTTTCATTTTAACCAATTTTCCATTCCTGCTGTTAAGGAATACTTACAAAAAAATAATGTGGCTGTCCGTTTATGATTATTAATTCACCAATCAATTTGGAATTGACACAGTTGTCCGGTCAAACTTCACAGCCTCCATGGAGGCAAATGGATGGTTGTTTCAGTGATGTTGTTTTAGTTGGTGGAAAACCGGTTCTTTTTAATGTTAAACAATCTGGAGATTGTTTAGATTTTTCTTTCACTGGAAATATAGCTGAAAAAGAGGCAGTTTCCAGGTTAAATTATATTTATGATTTGGATTTTGACTTAAATAAGTTTTATAAATATCTGTCAAACCATGAGGAACTGAAAGACATGTCGGAGTTCTGCAATGGTTTAAGACTGTTTTTAGCGGCGGACCCATTTGAATGTGTCATTTCTTCAATATGCTCTGCAAACAATTCAATTAAAAGATGGACAAAATCAATCTCAGATATTAGGGAAAAATGGGGAGACAATCATTTTGATGACTATTATATCTTCCCTGATAAATCCATATTTCAGGATTTATATGAGGATGATGAAGAGGAAGCACTGTTTGAGGATAGCGTTTGCGGAAATAATTTGAAATCCTGTGGAGTTGGATACAGAGCTCCTTACATGAAAAAAGCTTGTGAAATCTTTACAGATGAAATAATCCTATCAGATATTCCAAAAATGACTTATGATGAAGCTTTTGAAACTATTTTAAAGGTTCCTGGCGTCGGACCGAAGGTGGCCGATTGCATATTGCTTTATGGATTTAATTTTAAAGAGGCTTTCCCAAGTGATGTTTGGATAAAGCGCATTGTTTCCTATTTGTATTTTGATGGAAAAGACATCAGCGTTTCTAAAGTTCGTGATTTTGGAATGGATGAGTTTGGGGATTATGCGGGATATGTTCAGTTATATATGTTCCATTATGCGCGCATGTCCGGATTGATGGCTAAACTCAAAAAGTAAATATTTGATAAAAAATAAACTATTTTCCATGAAAATCAGATATGCTACAATGATTGTTGATGATATGGAAGAGAGTGTTAAATTTTACACTGAAACTTTGGATTTCACTTTTGATGAAGAATTTGATGTGCCTGGAGGAAAAATCACCCTTTTAGATGGTGACGGATTTGCAGGTTTGGAATTAATTCAAAGTGATGCATTTGAAACTGGATTGTATTCCGTTGGAATGGATGTTGAAGATATTAATGAAGAAATCGAGAAATTGAAAGAAAAAGGAGCTAACATTGCTTTAAATCCTGTTGAAACACAAGTTGGTTATATGGCCCGGGTGATTGATCCTAACGGAATCAATATTGTATTGGTGCAGCATACAAATAGATAATCATTTATGATGTTGAATTAATATATGTTAATGATGGAAAAGAAAAATTTGATTCTTCTGATTTGTACAGTATTGTCCTTTTTTGCCGTTTTTGCGGTTAATTCAGTTATGGTTGTCATTCCAACAATCGCTGCTGAGTTTCATATGAGCAATATTGTTCAAAATTGGGCAATAATCATTTTTTTATTGGTTGTGGCAGTATTGTCCGTTCCGGCAGGCCAGATTTCCGGAAAATACGGTCTTAAAAAGGTTACAATCATAAGCGTTATATTGTTTATTTTAATTTCCATTGCTAATGTGCTGGTCACATCTTCCGAACAGTTTCTGCTATGCCGGTTGGTATTGGGCATTTCTCTAGCATTTTTCAATGTCACATCAATGGCAATGGTGGTATCGGCATTCAAGCCGGAAGAACGGGGCAAAGCATTGGGAATAACCATTACTGGGGTTTATATTGCACTGTCTCTAGCGCCGGTTCTTGGAGGCATTTTGAATTATCAATTGGGATGGAGATCTGTAGTTCTGTTTGGCGTTCCGTTTTTACTTGTCATACTGGCATTGCTTTTGACTAAAGTCGATGAGGAATGGATTACTTTTGAAGGCGTTCCGCTTGATGTGAAGGGTTCACTTTTCTATGGAATCGGAATGGTTTTGTTCATATATGGGTTTACTATACTGAATGAGACCTTAGGAGTAATATTGACAGTTTTAGGTATTATATTTCTGATAATATTTGGATTGATGGAATTAAAAGAAGCCCATCCTGTATTTGACATCAGATTCTTTAAAAACCGTAAATTCCTCTCAGCCAATTTTGCATCATTATGTGCATATTTGGCCACTTTTGCAGTCACTACAATACTAAATTATCATCTGCAGTATATCAAGGGGTTCGATTCACAAACAGCAGGCATAATTTTGCTTGCAGCACCATTATGTCAGGTCGTTCTTGCTCCAATAGCCGGAAGGTTATCCGATAAGTATGTTCCACAGATTCTGGCAGCTATCGGGATGGGGCTTGGAACAGTTTCATTAATCTTATTCTCATTTTTAAATGAAGCGACATCTCTTGAATTTTTAATAATGGCTATGATAATTTATGGTATCGGATTCGGATTGTTTTCACCGCCAAATACAAATGTCATAATGAGTTCCGTTCCGCCAAAAGACACATCAGTGGCATCAGCGGCCGTAGCAACAATGCGTACAGTGGGACAGGCGATGAGCTTGGGAATATTAACATTGGTATTTGCATTTGTGATGGGCAATGTGCCGATTGTCGAGCAGTATTATCCTCTTTTAATAAGCAGCTGTCAAATAACCTGCATTATCTGTGTGGTGCTGTGCATTGCTTCTGTATTTGCTTCTTTGGTTGGAATTAAGTCATCTAAGTGAAGGGTTAATTTAATTCACTTAATAACTTAAAAATTTTTTTTGCCTTTAACTGGCATCTATTATATGCATGTTTTAGGTTTTGCGGATTTTTTGAATCATAATCAACCATATTTCTATATTTTCTTAGGATATTAAGTCTTTGAGCTATTTTTTCCCATTATTTCCCTGATTTAATTTGGGATGTTTTTCAAGAGTGATCCTTGTCTCTCTATGTATTCTACCAGATTTTGATTGCATTATGTCCCTGTTGATTTCATTTAAAAATAGTTTTCTATTGATGATATAATCTCTAGAATTTAAAAACGACGATAATAAAATCTGCCAATTCCTGTTCTTAATTTAGCAGAGTCATTTTCATATGATTTTGCAAGCTCGTAATATTCACACCAATCAAATTTTTTATTATTCCTCATAAGGTTCCACCAGGATTATGTATTCCTTTTTTGCTTTTGGGTATTTGTCGATGATTTCATCACTAATTAAATCCTCCTTTTGAAGCAATATTTCATCTTCTAAAGGTGAATAAATGATTATTTCAAGAATTTTTTCATTAATGTCAGTTTCTTTCATGAAATCTAGCGATACCCAATTATATTTTAATTTTGAAGTAATGAGTTTAGGTAAATCATAAATGATTTTCGTCAATTCAGTATCTAGACTAATAAACTCATTTATTTCATTTAAGTTTGTGGATGGAAATTTAAAATTTTTTTTAAGAAATTTGATTAGATTTTCATCATTTTTGTGCATAATGCTTCTTTCCATGAATAAATTTTTTTGAGGAATTTCCATTTCCTGTCTTTGTGAGTAAAATTGCTGCATAGCTATAACCTCCTAAATTTTATTAAAATTTAATATTAAGTATAATGGAGGTTTTATTTATAATTTCACTTGTTTTTCAAGTCAATTTTACAAAATAAAAGCAATTTAAATTAAAAATAAAAAATAAATGAAAGATAATGATTATCTTTCTTCAACGGTGACTTTATTCATTTTGTCACCTGGGCGGATTGCATTTACGACATCCTGGCCTTCAATGACTTGGCCAAATACGGTGTGCACTCCGTCTAAGTGTGGTTGTGGTGAGTGTGTTATAAAGAATTGGCTTCCACCGGTGTCTTTACCTGCATGCGCCATTGATAATGCACCTGTACCGTGCTTGTGTGGGTTTCCTTCAGTTTCACATTTGATGGTGTAACCTGGCCCACCGGTTCCGTTTCCATAAGGGCATCCGCCTTGAATTACAAAGTTTGGAATTACTCTGTGGAAAGTTAATCCGTCATAGAAACCTTCACCAGCCAATTTTTCAAAGTTAGCTACAGTTCCAGGAGCTTCATTTGGGAATAATTCTAATTCAATATTTCCTTTATCAGTTTCAATTATAGCGACTTTCATTTTATCACCAATTTTAAATAATATTAATATTATAAATGTTAATGATTAAATAGTTTATGGAGGATATGATGAATACTCAGGAATTAATTAAAATTGAAGATGATTATTTCATAAACACTTTCACCAGACAGCCAATCGTACTTGACCACGGGGAAGGTGCTAAAGTATGGGATATCGATGGAAATGAATATTTGGACATGTTTGCTGGAATAGCTGTAAATGCATTAGGTCACAATCACCCAAAACTTGTTAAAGCTATTCAAAATCAAGCTGAAAAGCTAATTCACATTTCAAGCATTTACTACAACGAGCCAGCATTGATTTATGCTAAAAGATTAATTGATTTAACCAATTTCGACAGAATCTTTTATGCAAACAGCGGGGCTGAGGCAAATGAAGGAGCTATCAAGCTGGCTGTAAAGTACACCGGAAAAAGTGAGGTCATCTCAACTGTGGATTCATTCCACGGAAGAACTATAATGACTTTGGCGG
>NZ_JBGVOG010000078.1:0-7515 GCF_045126245.1 Methanobrevibacter sp.
TTCAAATACATTTCAGAAACACCAACATGCATCGCGGAAGCTACATCATCACCGGTTGCACAACCAGTAATCAAATGCAATTCAGAGTTTTCCTCAGCAATGATTACATTGTGAGCTGTTTGTAAAATATCAGCATCACTAATAAACATGCAAGCCTGTACAGGCATTACCTCTTTAGTTCCAGGTAAAGACCTTACAAAGTAACCACTTTTAACACCATCTTCTTTTTCTCTTAAAGCAGTTTTTGCAGTATACTTATCAGCATCAGGTTTAACAACATTCCACAGATAGTCTTCAACCCAACTGTATTTGTCTAATGCAACCCCAATGTTCATTACTTCAATTGAATCTGACATGGAGTTATTGGTAAAAATGTTACTTTGATCAACTTGTAAAAATGAACCGGACCTATTCTCTTCTGTAGTGTCAACACCTACTTTTAAAAGATCCTTTTTAGTTTGACTGCTTAAATCATCCAAATCATCAATCATGTCTAAAGCATTGACTGTTTCATCAGTGAAATTTTCTATGGTTACATCTGCACCTATAGCTGCTTTTTTATCTTTTGCCCTTTCAGCATCTTCATAAACATTGCGCACACTCAACACATCCATTAAAACCATTTTTTCTAATATCTTCTAAAATTTCAGTAGGATTTCCAGAACAGGAAATTACCCCGTCAATTAAAACATGCGCCTTATCCGCGCTAACAAAGTTTAAAATATAACCCAAGTGAGTAATTAGGAGTCCACTTCTTTTTCTTGTGCCTTGTGGTTTATCCTTATCCAATAAAGTACCAATTTCAGAAGCCAATAATTCCACATTTTCAATATCCACACCGGAATCCGGCTCGTCAAACATGGTGAAATCAGGCATCTGAGCAAGCAGTTGCAAAATTTCAGAACGTTTGACTTCCCCTCCGGAAAATCCTAAATTGACATCCCTATCTAAAAACTCATCACTGAATTTTAATTGTTGAGCCAAATCTTTCATTCTAGGATTCAATTCATCATTTACATCTTGATGAGATATTATTTTTAATAAATCTCCTACTGAAACTCCCCTGATTGATGGAGGAGTCTGAAAACTTACTCCAATTCCTAATTTAACTCTTTCTGCAGTACTAAGCTGTGTAATATCCTGACCTTTAAATTTAATGGAACCTTGAACAACATTATAGTTAGGAAAACCCAATATTGTTAAAAATAAAGTACTTTTTCCAGCACCATTAGGTCCTAAAAGAACATGAGTTTCGCCTTCGGCAATTGAAAGGTTAATATCTTTTAAAACCCTTTTGCCAGCTACTTCTACGCCTAAATTTTCAATTTCGAGCAACATATAATCACCTTAAAAAAAAATATGAATTTGTTAACTAATATAAGTATAATCTACAAAATATAAATAGTTTAACACAATATCAAAAATAGATAAAATAAAAAAAGAGAATAACTGAAATTATTCAGTTACAATAATAAATTCGCCGACTTTTTCAACTTTAGCAAAAGGAACTAATAATAAGTCACCATTTCTTTTAGCACCTTTTACATGAATATTACGGTCACTTTCAACCCTAATTGCAATATCAACGATTTTACCGGTTTTTTCATTAATAATTAACTCATCCAATACACCAAGAATACGTGCATTGTTGGTAGCAACTTGATAATTTTTAATTTCGCTCCATAATTTTTCTTCTCTTTTAGGAATCTGTTTATTATCCATTAAATCACCTAATAAAAATTAAATTCAGTTATATAAATATTTAACTTCATTATATTTAAACATAATATTCATGGTATAATTTTTCTGCAACTTTACTATCTAAAAGTGTATTTATATTTAATGCCAATTCCCTTTTCGGGAGAACCAATTGGTCTTCTTCCTGAACAATATTAACGCTTCTTAAAACGTTTAACCCTGATGGAACATTTCCATTAAACTCATAGGAATAATTAAGTCCCAAATCTTCAAATATTTCAACAGGGACTAAAGTAGATAAAGCATCTTTAGAAGATTTAGAGTAATAATCTAAAACATAATCAATAGTTTCAGTTGAAATAAATGGTAAATCTGCATTAATAAACAATAAAGTATCTTCGCTGGATTTTTTTTCAAAATAATCTAAAATAAAAGATAAATCAGTCAAATAGTCATCTCCTGAAGTATCCAATATCTGAAAATCATCCTCTAGAGAATTTAAATATTTTGTTGTTTCAGTAGTATGATGGCTAACTGCAATAACTATTTTGTCGATTAATTTAGACTCTTTTAGATTGTCAATTACATATTTAATCAATGGTTTATCATATAATTTGAAAAGAGGTTTTTCACAGGGAACTTTAAGCCTTGTTCCCATACCTCCAGCCATTAAAATAGCATAAATCATGATAAACCACTAGTTTTAAGCGAATTTACCGCCTGCCATTTTCATACGATCTTTAAGGATACATCTGCCCCCTTGTTTACCTCCAATAGGAACTTTAGGAGTACCCATAGAATTCATACAACGAGCCATAATTGCTGATCCTAATGCAAGACCATCTTCAACAAATACTATATTTTCAAATTTGTCTTGAACGGCTTCTAAAATTAGTTGAGGTTTACGTCCAGTAATACCTGCCCTACCAGTTATACCTAAAGCAGAACCTGGAACAATTACATTTTCTTTAAATGCAACATCCAAACATCTTGTAACAATATTTGTACTTACATAATCCAAAGTTGAAAGTAAAGTCGGAAGTCCGTAGGAATCATAGAATTGTGCTCCCACTTCCATCAATTCAGGCAATTTATCCCCATTAAATCCTACATCACAACCGATTAAGGTAGTGCCTGCCTTTTCAGCAGCTTCAGGATTTACCGGAACAGTACCGAACCTTTCAACATCCATAGGAACTTTGGTAATGTTGATTAATTTATGGGCTTCAAGTGCATTGGCTTCAGCCTGTTTGTGATCTGCCTTTTTCATTGCCTTATCAGAATAAATATCTAAAGCAGCACCGTTTTTCTTATCAATTAAACCAGAACCTCTAGCTAAAGAATCGCTTACAACCCCTGCAAGACCCAAAAAGTTTCCAACAGTGTTTGCATAAGGTTCATTATCATTAACGATACGTCCCGCCAATGTTGAACCGAAATCCAGGGAAACACAAGGATTTCTATAATCGACATCAGTCCATTTAGCACCTAACTTAATACCTGCAGTAACCAATTCCCCTTCCATTTCATTTGCGACAGTTTCCTTACCTTCAGGGGGAACTACACTAACAACAGCCCCATCAAACATGATATTTTCCAAAAGAGTGTGTTTGTGCAATTTCTCAGGAAGCTGAGATACGCTCATTGCAGGAGACATTTTACGTGGAGGAATGTCAGCTTCAAGACAGCCATCCGCAAGAGCAATAATGAGTTGACCTGCTTCTTCAGCAGTTGCAAAACCTGCTGTAACCCCAGTTGACCTTACAACAAAGTCTAAATCTTTATCTTTATCAACATTACACCTTTTAAGAGATTCCAATACAGTATCTCTAATAAGCTCAGTAACAGCTTCTTTAGAAAGCTCAATACCCCAAACAGTTTTACCGAATACTTCTTCTGAAGGTTTAGGTTTTCTAATGTCTCTTGTCATTTTAACAGTCTTGTTCAGCAAATAGGATTCACTGGTGTTTAAATTTGTTGCCATGACAATACATTTAGTGGTTGTGTTACCCAATTCCACAGAAGCAGTAACATAATAAACATCCGGTTTTCTAACAGCACCCGGACTTGCAGGCCCTGCTTTTTGAGCAGTTAACATCCCCAAATTACCCTCCTTGGAATGGGCAATTACAGGTTTTGGACCTCTATTAAAAATTTTACTTAAAAAAGACATTTTATAACCTCAATCAATAATTAGTTATAAATATCTTTTTATGATAATATAAATTTTATTAAAAATTTCTTGAAAAAAAGTTAAAAAAAATAGAAAAAAATGATTAGATGAAATGAATCATCTAATCGGGACCCTTTTATCTATAATAATTTGTTAATAGGGTGATCTTCTACAGGTTCTGTACCGATATCTTTTGCTGCTTCAGCAATCATAATATCAGCCATACCACATGCAGGGAATGCGAGTCTGGAGTTTTCGATAGGTCCGAAAAGAACGAAGTCCCCACCAGCCATTTGTTGAACAATGTTTGAACCAATGTCACAAACAGGCCATGCTTCTTTGTGTTCTTTTTTGTATCCTCTTAACCAGTCCCATGCAGATGGTACGTTGTGAATACCGGAACCTACTGGGTATCCCCATTTAGATTTAACTGCGTAAGCGGTTCTTACAGCAGGCCCTGCACCTTGACCTAATGGAGTAACAGCTACATCCATCCATGGTTTGGTAATTCCACATTCATCAGCCATTTCAAGAATACCTTGGTCGATTACAGATCCACCAGTTTCCCAGATTTCGATTTTACCAGGTACTCCAGGAGTCATTGGGTTGAAACCTAAGAGAATGGATGCATCGATATCTGAGTTTTTAACTGCTTCGATTTCACCAGGTTCTGCTGCCATACTTAAAGAGTTGTAAACAGCTCTTTCAGCTAATCCGACTTCTTGTACATATTCTACACCTGCAATTTTTGCAGCAGCTGCAGTTGAGTCAATAAGGAAAGGTTTGTCACAGACGTCTCCTACAAATTCTAGGTATTTTACCATAGCATCTGCAGTAGCACCGAAAGTTTGTACAACACAAGGGTTTCCGGTTACATCTGACATTTCTTCCATAGTTTTAATTCTTTCATCAGCAGCATCTTTATCAAAGATACCAGCTTTTTCATCACTAATAATTTTGTGTCCGCCATAAAAGATAGTTCCTGCTAAAACGGTAGGGTATTCACCAGGTTGTCCTCCCATTTTTACTCCAGCAATATCTACGACGAGTTGTTCTTTATCAAATCTAAACATAAGTAAACCTCCTATAATAAGGTAGCTAACATTGAAGCTATACCGAATTTTATAGCTACAACTAAAATAATTAATCCAAGTATAATACCGTATAATATACCAACATCTCTACCAGTTTGGTGGCCTTAACGGTGGTAATATTCTCCAACAGTGTAATCTACTTTTTCTTGTGCTTCATCTAATTTTGCAATAATAGGGTTGAAATCATCTGAGGATACCATTACTTGAGGTACTGAATTATCTTCTTCACTCATAATAACACCTCTCTAAAATCCTATTGCTTTTGCAATGAAAGGGATAATTACGATAAAGAGCAAAGCTATGCAAATACCAATTGCAAACCCTTTTACTCTAGTTGCGAGTAAACCTGCAAATAATTTACCTTCTCTTGCAAGGAGTTTTGAACTGTATTCAGCATCATCAGCTGCAGATTTCATACTGCTTATGTTTGGTTTATTTGAAATTTGTACCATAATTATACCTCCTCTAGAACATCAAGAATAAAGTTCCAATTACTAAAGTAAAAGCTAATCCAATCATTATACCTTGGACTTTACCAGAATAATTCCCTGCCATATTTCTTTGAACAGCACCAACCATGTCGATTTTAGTGTTAATATCTCTGATTCTTGCTTCAATAAGAGCAGTTTCAGCAGATATAACTCTCATTTCTTCTCCATCTTCTTCGTCGTCGCCATCTTCATCTACAGAGATAACCATAGCTTCTTCTTCAAAAGCACCTGGATCTTTTTCTACGCATTCATTAATTTTAGCTTGAATTGCTCCAATATCTTCAGTATCAATTAAATCAACAATTTCTAATTGTTGTTGGAATCTTTCAATACCATCGAGCGGAACATTTTCTACGAAAGGAATAGCGCCGGTTGCACCGATAATTTTCTTTTTATCTGGGTCTGCACCGTTTTCGTATAATGCTTTAATACTTTGACCTGTAATGTGGCCTTGTACTTCCGCACCAGTAACAATTAAGAAACGGATGTTAGGATTTGAGATAATGTTTGCAACTACTTTTTCTATTCCTAAGTTTTCAGTTTTACATGGACCTGCGATTGCTGCTCCGGATAACTCAGCTTCAATGTGAGAAGCAAGAGTTGTTACTGCAACAGGGCTTTCAGGATCACCTACAATGTAATCCCCACTAATAACCGGCCAGCCTTCTGCAGGAGCTTTTTTATCAGCCATCTATAATACCCCCAACGCTTGTAAGATTGGTAATGCAGCAAATATGATGAAAGATGCTAATAAGAATCCATATACCATGTTTGTTAACATACCTGCAGTAATATAAGAACCTTCCCTTCCAGGGAAAGATCCAACAGGACTTGTATATGGGTCTAATGAAGCCATTAATTCATCAGCAGCCAATTCCACTTTTGCTACTTGTTCATTTACATCATCCATAGATAGGAGTATAACTCCTCCACCTAAAGATGATCCGATGACCCCAGTTACAGGGTCTAATGCGAAATTCATTTCAGGTACGACCTGAATCATAGGTAACATTTGAGCCATATTTGATTCCTCCTATTCTATTGCTCCACTTTAGGCCATAATCCAGCCCATTTAGTTGATGCTGCATCATTACATGAAGCTAACACAAATGCTCTGAATGAAATAATCCATCCGATTAAACCAATGATTAATACAACAAACCAACCTAATCCACCAGTAGTAGCGGATAAAAGACCAACAATAGTCATTGATAAGAATGCAGTAGAACAAGCACATTTAAGAGTCCTTACTTGGTCTTCGTTAGGCCCTAAACATGCGTTGAATGGGTGTTGGATAGCCATAGTACACATAATAAACAATACAGCAATAAAACCAGTAGCAACAACGTTTTCATATATTGCAGTCATATCGTATGAACCTGCAATAGCAACAGCAAATCCTAAAATTGATAAGGCAGCAGCACCAGCAATTTCAATAGTACATTGAAGCATGATAGGGATTTTCATACCTACAATTTTAGTTGCGACAATAGCGATAATTGCACCAATAATTACAGCAATAATTAAACCTGCGACAGGCCCGATAATTCCTATTTTTAAAAGAGAAGCTAAAGAAATACCGCCTAATGCAGAAATTACACCAACAGAAAGGGACATGTAACCAATGGATGGTACACCAGTACCTAAACCGTAACTAGCTACTCTACGAATAGCATCTGCTCCCCAAATGATAGCGAGAACTGCACCGATACCTGCTAAAACTGGGCCAATAACATCGCCTAAGAAACCTGATAAATAAATACAAAGTAATCCGCCAACGGCACCTAAAATTAATAAGTGCATTGAATTTACTGCACCTGCAGCTGCACCGTCAGCACTTCCACCAGCAGACATCTTAGATACCTCCAGTTAAAATAATACAAAATATTCCGACAACGACAGATGCGATAGCACATGCAATTGCTCCAGTACCAATTCTTTTGAATTTTGGATCGTGCATACCTTCAATGGTACCACCAATGTTATATGAAGCGATTACAGAATTAATAAAGAACACACCTGTACCTAAAATAGCAGCTAAACCAATACTTACAGCAGG
>NZ_JBGVOG010000079.1:0-25036 GCF_045126245.1 Methanobrevibacter sp.
GAAAGACCGGTAGTGTGCAGATGCGGCAACAATTGTGTTGTCAAAATTATGGATGACCAATGGTTCATGAAATACGGCGATGAAGAGTGGACCGAAAAAACCTTAAAAGTTCTTGAAGGCGAAACAATCATTCCTAAAGAATTAAAGAACAATTTCGATTATTACATTAACTGGCTGGATGACTGGGCATGTTCTAGAAAAGTAGGTCTTGGAACAAGACTTCCTTGGGACAACCAATGGTTAATCGAACCATTAACCGACTCTACAATTTATATGTCCTATTATACAATTGCCAAATACCTAAAAGACATGAATCCGGATGACTTAAACCTTGCTTTCTTTGATAAAGTGTTATTAAATAAAGATTCCGGTGAAATTACCGTCCCTGAAGAAAAGGTTAAGGAGATTCAAGATGAATTCAACTACTGGTATCCTCTTGATTGGAGATTATCAGCAAAAGACCTTGTTGGAAACCACTTAAGCTTTTTGATGTTTGCACACAGTGCGATTTATCCTGAAGACAAATGGCCAAAAGGAACTGTAGTGTTCGGAATGGGTCTTTTGGAAGGAAACAAAATGTCCTCATCAAAAGGTAATGTAATTCTCCTGAAAGATGCAATTAAAGATTACACCGCAGATGTCGTAAGGCTCTTCCTGATGGCTTCTGCCGAACCATGGCAAGACTTTGACTGGAGAGAAAAAGAGGTATTAGGTACCAAAAGAAGACTTGAATGGTTCAGGGAATTTGCAGCCAAAATTGAAGAAATCAAAGGCTCAAAGTTAGATTTAAGTGATATCAAAGAAGTTGAATTGACCCGTACCATTGACTTGTGGATGATCAGTCAGCTCAATCAGCACATCAAAAAATCTACTGAAGCTTTAGAAGTATTCCAAACCAGACAAGCTTTACAGGAATCATTATTCTTGCTTAAAAAAGATGTCGACCACTACCTGTATAGGGTAAAACACCTACTCGATTCACAAGACCCTGCAGTAGTTTACGTCTTATCAACAGTGCTCGAAGCATGGATTAGACTTCTTGCACCATTCACACCACATACTTCCGAAGAACTATGGTCTGAATATGGTGGAGAAGGATTTGTAAGTCAAGCCAGCTGGCCGGAGTATGATGAAGAATTAGTAAGTCCGGAAATTGAAAAATCAGAGGAATTGGTGGAAAATATCATTAAGGATATCGCACACATCAAACAGATGGTCGGAGATGAAGTGGAAAAAATCCACATTTACCTTGCTCCTGACTGGAAATGGGACTTATACAAAATAGCCGATGAAGTCGGAAAACCTGACATTGGTCAAATCATGGGTCGGGCCATTGGAGCAAACATCTATGATGATAAAAAGGAAATAGCTATGGTAGCTAAAAAAATCGGTAAGGAAATTACCAAAACAAGATACATCGGTAAAATAAACGAAGAAGAAATCCTTACTGATGCTTTAGACTACATCAAAGAGGAATGTGGCAATGAAGTTATCATCCATACCGATGATTCATACGACCCACAAAACAAGGCAAGAAATGCAATGCCTTACAAACCTGCTATTTTTATGGAATAATTAATTTTATTCCACATTTTTTTACTTTTTTAATTGATTATCAAATTTTTTTAAAACACTTATATATAACATCTAAACAATAATTTAACTAATTATACTTAGGTGTTGGAAATATGAACAAAAAAATATTTGCAATTATATTGGTCTCAATTTTTTTGCTATCTGCTATTAGCTTTGTTTCAGCAGAAACCTCAGATAGTGGAAATAGTGCATCCCACCCAATTTCTGTGAAAATTAAATGGAACGATAATGCTAATGCTGATGCAAGGCCGGATTCCATAACAATTACTCTCATGAAAAACGGCGAAATTATTGGTACAAAAATATTGAACGAAAGTAACTCATGGAAAACAGCATTTAATGCTACAGAAGATGGGAATTTCTCAATTAAACAAGTGACTAATCTCTCCGACTATACCCTGTCAATAAATGATAGTTCAAATGATGAAATTGAAATTACAAGCACTCTTAAAGGTAGCGCATCAGGTGAACCCCAAGAAAACGATTCAGCTAATTCAAACACCCTAGCCGCAATCGTTATAGAAGAAAGTGTTGCGGACACTAACGACAGTTCCAATGAAACCAATCCTACAAATAATACTACAGACAACAACGCAACCAACAACACAACAGACAATAATGCAACTAACAATAACACAGCAAACAATACAACAGACAACAACGCAACCAACAACACAACAGACAATAATGCAACTAACAACAGCACAGCAAACAATACAACAGACAACAATGCAACCAACAACACAACAATCAATAACGATGTAAGTAAGGATACACCAAAGCCAGTTCCTAAAAAAGAAGATAATAGACCAACCGAACTTATGAAAGTTGGTATTCCAATTATTATTTTACTGATAGCTATATTCGTAGCTGTTATACTTAAACGTTAAAAACAATTAAGTGGATGATTTATCATCCGCCACTTTTCTTTTTTTATTTAAAATTAAAAATTATAATTTTCTTGCAAACAAAAGATATCCGCTATGACCAACCATGCGTGTCTTTGGCCTTACGCCTTGCTGTCTAACTTCCAAACCACGTTCCAAAAGTTCAATTATTTCAATATCATAAAACCCTAACTTCTTGGCAACCCTATAGGCAATTTCAGCTTGATCAACATATGGGGCGTAAACAGCCAACCATCCGCCAACATTCAATGACTCAAGGACATCTTCAAATATCTCGAATGGTTTTGGAAGGTCCAAAAAGATTAAATCAATATTGTCCTCATCAATTCCATCCTTGATGTTTTGATTTTTAACTTCAATGTTGGTTATGCCGAAGTTATCAATATTCTTCTTTGCGACTTCGGCAAAATCCTCCCTTATCTCATAGGTGAAGACCTTCCCTTCAGGACCGACAACATTTCCAAAATTAAGCGCAATAGCCCCCGCACCGGTTCCTGCATCGACTACCCTTGAACCTGCACCCAAACCCGTGTGGGCCAAAACTTGCCCAATATCCTTTTTAATTAAGATGGAACACCTGCGGTCCATCAAATCAATGAAATCATTGATGTTAGGTTTTACGATTTTAAATGTGTGGTCAAGATGACTTTTAACTTCATCACCAATTTGAGCATCATCCAAAACATCCGCCTTGATTATTCCCAAATCACTTTGAAATTCAGCGCCCGGTTTTAAAATATACTTTTTTCCACGTTCATCTAAAATCATTTTCATAGCTAACACCTAATTTTCAAGTTCCGCCAATCTTTTTACTCTTTTTAAGGAATCAGGGTGAGTAGATAATAACTCCATAATTCCATTTTTGGAAGAGATTTTGACTTGTGAATTTGCAAGTCTTCTTAACTCTTCATCGGAAATGCGTCCGTCTCCATCAAAGTCAATTTGCTGGAAATCTGTGACGTCATTTTTTGCATTATTGATATCATTGACAAAGAATGCGCGATTTGAATTAAGATTAGCGATTGTTTCTTTGTTGCATCTTGCTGCACCGTAGGATAACTTATAAAGTGCAGAAACTAAAGCTGCAGGACGATTGCCGAATTCGACACTTGCTTCATCGGCATAGTATTCCCTTGTTCTTGATATAAACAATACCAATAACTGACCTATCAAATAAAATACATAGCCTAAAATACCTATGATGATTCCGGAGCCGTTTCTGCTGTCTCCTGAAAACATGAAGGACAAAGCAATATAATAGCAAATCATAGGAATTACACTTACAGCAGCGGTTACAATCATATCATTATGTTTGATGTGACCCATTTCATGGCCGATTACTGCTCTTAGCTCATCACGGTCAAGCAAGCCCAATATCGGACGGGTGATTGCTATATGTCCGCTTCTGCTGGATCTTCCATAAGCAAATGCATTTGGAATGTTGATTTCGGATAAACCGATTTCCGGTTTTGGAATGCCTGCCGCATCAGCCAATTCCTGAACCATCTGGTGAATATGAGGTGCTTCAGCCTCAGACAATGGCCTTACATTCATTGAACGTTTAACCAAAGATGGTCCAAACCAATATTGTAAAAATACAATAACTAAACTCGCACCAGCGTATAATTTCCAACTACTTATGCCAAAATACCAACCAACAATCATGATAAGGAAATAAACAATTGTAAACATTAAAACGGATGTGAGAATCATTCTTAACTTAAGTTTCCATGTACCTCTCATTTCAACACCTCTCAATTATTAGTAATCATATGCACTCTTTAATTGTATGTATATATAACTTTTCACCATATAAAAACATTAAGCAAAACTTAATTATTAACAAAAAACATATCATTTTACAGTAAAATATTGGTGATTTAATGACTGGACCATGGGTAGAAAAATATAGACCGCAAAACTTAGAAGACATCGTAGGACAAAAACAGATTATTTCAAGGCTTGAAAAATATGTAGGCGAAGGAAGTATGCCTAACTTAATGTTTACCGGTCCTGCAGGTGTTGGAAAAACAACCACAGCATTAGCTTTAGTAAAATCCATCCTTGGTGAATACTGGAGACAAAACTTTTTAGAATTAAATGCATCCGATGCAAGAGGAATTGACACCGTAAGAGACCGCATTAAAAATTTCTGTAGATTAAAACCTGTCGGTGCTCCATTCAGAATAATATTTCTGGACGAAGTCGACAACATGACAAAAGACGCTCAGCATGCTCTTCGTCGTGAAATGGAAATGTATACTAAAACCGCTTCATTCATACTTTCATGTAACTATTCTTCAAAAATTATTGATCCAATCCAGTCAAGATGCGCCATATTCAGATTTGCCCCTCTAAAAGGTGAAGAAATTGCTGAAAGGTTAAGGTTCATATGTGAAAATGAAGGATTTGAAGCAGATGATAAAGGTCTTGAAACAATAGTTTACTTTGCAGAAGGAGATATGCGTAAAGCTGTCAATGTCCTACAGGCGGCTGCAAGCGAAGGAGAGGTAATCACAGAAGAATCTGTTTATGAAGTCGTCTCTAAAGCAAAACCTCAAGAAATTGGAAACATGATAAATAAAGCATTGATGGGTGACTTTTTAGGTGCCAGAAATATTTTAAGGGAAACCATGGTTTTACAGGGCACCAGCGGAGAGGATATGGTCAGCCAGATTTACTCAGATGTTTCCAAAAGAGTTGTCGATGGAAAAATGGAACCTGATTTTTATATTGATTTAATTGAAGCAATTGCAGATTGCGATTTTAGAATAAGAGAAGGAGCAAATCCTAGAATTCAGCTTGAAGCCCTATTAACCAAATTCATTTAAGGTATAGAAATGTTATGGACTGATAAATATCGCCCACAAACCTTAGATGAAGTGGTCGGTAACAACAAAGAGAAGAAAATAATCCAGGATTGGGTTGAAAACTGGAAAAACGGCAATCCACAGCAGCCTCTGCTTTTGGTTGGTCCTCCAGGAATTGGAAAAACCACCCTGGCACTTGTTATTGCAAAAGAGTTTTCAGAATCAATAGAGCTTAATGCAAGTGACAAACGTTCCCAGGATATCATCAAAAGTACAATCGGCGAATCATCTTCTTCAAGGTCCCTATTTGGAGACGAATACAAGCTGATTATAATGGATGAAGTGGACGGAATCCATGGTACCAATGACCGTGGAGGAGTTAAAGCAATTGGAGAAATAATCAAAAATTCAAAGCATCCAATGATTTTGATAGCGAATGATTTCTATTCTAAACGTTTACAGTCACTTAAACCAAAATGTACTGTCATCAAAATGAAAAAATCAAGATGGAACAGTATTAACGCATTACTTAAAAAGATTGCTAATGAAGAGGGAATTAAAGTAAATCCTGCAGCAATGAAAGAGATTGCCGTTAAATCAAATGGTGATGTTAGGTCTGCAATAAATACCCTTCAGGCACTATCCGACAAGGATTCGATTTTAGAAGTAAGGGACGTTGAAAATATAGTTACCAAAGATGACAGATCAGATATCTTTAATGCTGTAACCGGTGTTTTGAAAAGTAAAACCCCATTACATGTCAAACAGGCATTAAGGGTTGAAGAAGATCCGACTCTGGTTATGGAATACATCGCCGAGAATATTCCAAGGGAATACACAAAGAAAAACGAAATTAAAAAAGCTTATGAAAATATTGCTAAAGCTGATTTGTACTTTGGAAGAGCTCAGCAAAGCAGATATTACGGTTATTGGAAATATGCAAGTGATTTCATGGGGATTGGAGTGAGCAGCTCCAAAAAGGAAACCTATAAAAAGTTCACAAAAATTCAAACTCCAACAATATTCACACTGATGGGGCGCAATAGAGGCAAAAGAAACCTTAGGGATGGAATTGCTGAAGCAATGTCCAAAAAAATGCACATTTCACATGCCGTTGCAATATCAATGTTTCCTTATCTTGAAATAATGTTTAAAAATGAGGAGCTTGCCTGGGAAATCTCTGACTTTTTGGAACTTGAGGAAAATGAAATTAAACGTTTCAGACCAAGGGGAATTCCTAAAAAGACAATTGAAAAAATGGAAAAAAGAAAAGCTCAAATGAGAGTTGAAGAGCGTGACAGAAGATTTGAAGAACTTCAAAACCAAATGTTGAATGCTCCCGAAGAAATAGAAATTGTTGAAGAGACCCCAGAAAGCGAACTTCCATTTGAAATTGAAGGCTTGGATGTGGAAGAGGAAATTGTTGAAGAAGAGCCGCCGCAAGTTGAAGTTCCTAAAGAAGATACTAAAGAAGAACCTAAAGAAGAAAAACCTAAAAAGAAAACTGATAAGCAAGTTTCACTCTTCAGTTTCTAATTTTTTTTCAATAAACTCTGATGCCTTTAAAACGTTTTCACGATATTGGGGAGCCACATCTTCTAAAAATTCCATAAAAGAAGTGGCCAATTCATCATTATTTTCATTTTTAATTATTTCTTTACCATCCATTTCTAAAAACGAGTTAATCCAATCAAGTGGAACATTTATTAATGGATAAATTTCATTGGATTTTTTTGTAAAGTTTAATCCTTCGCCGCTGAAAATCGTTGAAAATATGCCGTTTACCTCATCATCAAGGATTGTAGGATTTACAATCAAATCATAATCCCCTTCATGGACCAATTTAACGCCATATTTCCGGGTATACGGCTCCATCAATACATCAATGATAAAATTGTCCTTAGGCATCAAAATTACAGAATTGGGCTTTATTTCCAAAGCCAGAACCTTGGATGATTTGGAACAGATCTTTTGAAACAGACTGCTTCTCACCACTTCAATTTCCGGATACTGATTGTTAAAGGTAGCTTCACGTTTTCTTGAGAACTTTGAAAATCTTAAGTTGTTAATGTAAATTTTTTCAGGAGTGTATGAAACAAAACGGGTATCGACACCGATTATCTTTAGAAATTTCAATACGTCCCTTCTGGATGTTGAAAATTCTTCCTTTTCATTTACATTTGACAAATTAAACATTAAATCCATAATATCATTCTAAGTTAAGTGTTTGTTTTAAGGCCTTTTCCATCACATCGATTGGAGTCTTCCTGCCTGTCCAGATTTCAAAGCTTTCCGCACCCTGATACAGTAACATTTTTATTCCATAAACAGGTTTTGCACCTGCCTTGATGGCTTCTTTTAAAAGGACTGTTTCATTAGGATTGTAAACAGCATCAAAAACAACCAAATCCCCATGCATATCTTCTGATTTGGCTATCGGTTCATCATCAATATGAGGATTCATTCCCAAAGGAGTAGTATCAATTAAAATGTCCGCATCTCTTAAGTAAGTATCAATTTCAGAAATTGAACCTGATTTGACATCACTGATTAAATCGGAACTCACCACATCACCTGCCAAGTTTTGAGCTTTGGATTCATTTCTGTTGAGTATTGTTAAAGATTGAGCACCATATTTGGCAATGTAAAATGATATAGCTCTTGATGCACCCCCTGCACCGGCAACAACTACATTTTTACCTTTAATGCCTGTTACCTCTTCAATAGCTTTAATGGCACCAATACCATCAGTATTGTATCCTTTTAAGTTTTTAAAATCAATGGTGTTTACGGCTCCTATCAACTCAGCCACTTCGTCCAATTCATTCAGATATTCAATTACATCAACTTTATGAGGAATGGTTACATTAAATCCCTTGATATTTAATGCATCTGCACCTTCGATAGCTGATTTTAAACCTTCAGGCCCAACATCAAAAGCAACATAAGCATAATCCATTCCCAATGCTTTAAATGCAGCATTGTGCATTGGTGGCGAAAAGCTATGTTCAACAGGATGGCCTATCAAACCTACAATATTTGTACTACCTTTAATATTCATATAATAATAATTAATTTAAAAAAATATAAAAAGTTTGATGTTAAACCAGATATCTAATCACGACACAAAAACCTATTTAAAAATTAATAAATTAATCAATTAACAGATTGCATAAGGGTCTGAAAAGCAAGCATAACAAAAGATTATTTAACTTCAAAAATACAAAATTTAATTATAATATATTATATTCATAGGAGAGCAAAAATGGAATTTACAAGACCAAGAGGTACTAGAGATTTCTTATTTGATGAAATGAGACAGAGAAAAAAAGCAGAAAGTACCTTAAGAAATATTTTTGAAAATTATGGTTATCAAGAAATCAAAACACCATTATTTGAAGAATTGAAGTTGTTTACAACAAAATCCGGAGAAGAAATTGTTGACCAATTATACAACTTTAAGGATAAATCAGACAGGGAATTAACTTTAAGACCAGAAATTACAGCCCCTGTTGCAAGATTATACCTGAATGAACTTGAAAAAACCGCAACAAAACCAATCAAGCTTTATTATTATGGAAGCTGTTTTAGATATGAAAGACCTCAAAAAGGAAGATTCAGACAATTTTGGCAATTCGGTTGCGAGCTGATTGGTGCTAAAACACCTCAAGGTGAAGCTGAAGTCATTGCCCTTTGTACCGATGCAATCAATGCTTTAGGAATTACCACAGCTGACGTTAATATCAACCATTTGGGGATTATTAGAGGACTGTTTAAGCACTTTGAAATTTCAACTGAAACTCAAAGGGAAATAATGGTTGTCATTGACAAAGGAGACAAAGACCTGTTAATAGAATCACTAAGCGGTGAAAACCCTGTTATAGATAACGATGAACTGAATCAGATTTTACTGAAATTGATTGATTTGGTTGGAGACAAATCAATATTAGGCAATGTTGAGGAATTGATTGCTCCTTATGATGAGCCAAAAGAAGCTTTAGAAGAGTTAAAAGAATTGATTGCGTTGCTTGAAAATTTCAAAGTTGAAAATTATACCTTAAACCTGGGAGTTGCAAGAGGGCTTGACTACTACACCGGAATCGTGTTTGAAATCTATGTTCCCGAACTCGGCGCCCAAAAGCAAATCTGCGGCGGAGGATCATACAGTCTTGTAAAGGTATTTGGAGGTCAGGAAGTCGAATCAACCGGATTTGCATTAGGTTTTGACAGACTGATGAATGCCATTGAAGAGTTGACCGAAGCTGAAGAGTTACCTTCCCATCTAGACATATATGTAGCTCCGATTTCAGATGATGTGCGCGATAAGGCTTATGAAATTACCCAAATATTAAGAAGAAATGACATTAAGGCAGATGTTGACTTGAACGGCAAAAAATTCAAAAAGCTAATGAATTATGCCGATAAAATCAACGTTGAAAAAATTGCCATCATCGGTGCTAAAGACTTGGAGCAAGGCAAAATTACAATCAAGGACATGAACAGCGGCAATCAGGAACTGATTGACATTGACAATATTGTAGAATACATTAAAGGTGAATAGTTATGGAAATCAACTTCAGACATGAAATCAATGGCCAAAAGGTTATTACTGCCGTTGCTCAGGATGCCGACACCAACCAAATATTGATGTTGGCAAATATGAATAAAGAAGCTCTCCAAAAAACAATTGAAACCGGTAAAGCTCATTACTGGAGCACTTCAAGAAACAAATTATGGCTAAAGGGAGAAAGTTCAGGCCATACCCAGGAAGTTAAAGAAATACTTGTTGACTGCGATATGGATGCAATTGTTTTAAAGATTAAACAGACCGGAGCGGCATGCCATGAAGGCTATCTTTCATGCTTTTTTAGAAAATTAAATACTGAAAATGTTGACATTAGTGATTTAAAAGATGAAGATTTAGAAGTTATATTGGAAAGACTCGTAAATCCAGACGATGTGTATTAAAATGAAACGTATAATCCCTGATACAAGTGCAGTTATAATAGGTGCAATAAGCGAGATTCTTAAAAAGGAAGATTTGGACTATCCTGAAATTATTGTACCTGAAGCTGTCGTTTGTGAACTTGAACACCAAGCAAATGCAAATAGAAGCGAAGGCAGGAAAGGTTTAAAAGAGCTTCAGAAACTGCAACATCTGCAATATGAAGGCGAACTTGCAGTAAGCTTTAAAGGAAAAAGGCCAACCAATTACGATATCAAATATGCCAAAAGCGGTGAAATCGATAGCATCATCCGTGATCTGGCAAGATCAGAAATGGGAACATTGCTTACAAACGATAAGGTACAGGCAGAAACAGCAAAGGCACAGGGAATTCCTGTTTACTACTTCGAACAGAAATATGTTGAAAAAGCTCTATCAATTGAAAAATTCTTTGATGAAAACACAATGTCAGTACATCTAAAAGAAAACGTTTGTCCGATGGCCAAAAAAGGAACACCGGGAAATATCGACTTCGTTAAACTTGAGGATGAACCTTACTCATACTCACAAATCCACGAGATTATAGATGAGATTCTCGACAAGGCAAACAGCGACTCAAAAACCTATTTGGAATCTGCCAAAGAAGGATCCTTTGTAGTTCAATCAAGGGAATACAGGATTTCAATAGCCTATCCTCCATTTTCTGAAGGCCTGGAAGTGACTGCAGTTAAACCTGTTGCCAACATTAATTTAGATGAATATCGCTTGTCCGATAAACTTCTTGAAAGAATTAGAACAAACGCTGAAGGCATATTGATTTCCGGTTCTCCGGGAGCGGGCAAATCCACATTCGTACAGGCCATTGCAAAATATTACTCATCAAAATTAAATAAAATTGTAAAAACAATGGAATCTCCAAGAGACTTGCAGTTGCCTGATGAAATAACACAGTACAGTCCTCTTGAAGGAAGTATGGAAAATACCGCTGATGTATTGCTGCTTGTAAGGCCAGATTATACCATTTACGATGAACTTAGGAAAAATACCGACTTCAACATTTTTGCAGATATGAGGCTGGCAGGCGTCGGAATGATTGGTGTTGTGCATGCAACAAGGCCGATAGACGCAATTCAAAGAATAGCTTCAAGAGTGGAACTTGGTGTTATACCTTCAATCGTTGATACAAGCATTTACATTGAAAATGGTAAGGTCACAAGCGTTTATGAAACAAAAATGACTGTTAAAGTTCCGACAGGGATGAAAGAAGCGGATCTTGCAAGACCCGTGATTGAAGTTCGTGACTTTGAAACTGGAGAACTTAAAAATGAAATCTATACCTACGGTGAGCAGACCATCGTGATGGACATGGATCTGGTAAATGGAACCGAAAGCGGCGAGAAATACAAATCTTCCGTTGACAAAATTGCCGAAAAGGAAATCTTAAGAAAAATCAAAAAGATTCTTCCAAAAAAATCCAAAGTGGATGTTGAAGTGATATCCCCTGAGAGAGCCAACATCTATATTCCCGAAGAGTACGTTCCTAAAATCATCGGTAAAAATGGAAAAAGGATAGCTGAAATTGAAGATGAAATCGGAATTAGTCTTGGAGTGGAAATAATCGAAGAAAAACCAAAAAATAAAACTCCATTTGAAGTGGATATTATTCATACAAGAAAACAGCTGATTTTGGACCTCGGAAGAGACAATGGAAGGCAAAATTTTGACGTTTATATTGAAGGGGAATATTTGCTTACTGCAACCACCTCCAAAAAAGGCGAAATAAAAATTAAAAAAGGAATTGAATTATCTGATTTCATTATAGAAGCCATTGAAATGGGATTGGAGATTACAGCAGTTAAAAAATAGTGATATTATGAAACTGGGCGCATCTACACTTGCAGGATTACACGAAAATTTAGAAGATATTTTAGATTTTATTGAAGACTTGGGATTGGAATATGCGGAATTGGTCCATCAATTCCCTTACGAAAAAATTGAAGCTGAACTTTTGGAAAGCTACAATTTAAAATATTCAATACATTCTCCTTTTATGGATGTTAACATTGCATCCCTTCAGGAAAGGAGCAGATTAAATTCCATAACCCAAATCAAATCATCCATCGATTTGGCGAATGAAATTGATGCTGAGACCGTTGTTGTTCATCCCGGCCTGATGCCCTTCTTAGCAAGACCCTTTGAAGATAAGGTATATGAAACCGCAAATGAATCCATTAAAGAACTCGGAGATTACGGTAAAGATTTGGGCATAACTGTAGCAATTGAAAATATGCCTACCTTTGAGGGAATGATTTACCAAAGTTTGGAAAGATTAGACAAATTGCTTAGAGAAAATGAGATGTTTATGACCCTGGACATCGGCCATGCAAATCATGTCGGATATCCTGCTGAGGCAATGTATTTTGATTCAATTAAACACATACATGCCCATGATAATTTTGGTGATGATGACTCACACCTTGCTTTAGGTGATGGCTCCATTGATTTAAAACATATCATCAATACATTCGAGTCAAATAATTATGACGGTATCTACATCATTGAAGTAAATGATGAAGATTCTATTAAAAAAAGTTATGAATATATAAAGAAAAACTTCTAGAGAAGTTTTTTCTCTTTAATTTCCTTTTGGAAATACAAGTATTTTGAATCAACTACCTTTTTGATTGTTTCTGCTGTTTTTTTACCGATTCCTTCAACTTCCTGAAGATCCTTTTCAGAGGCATTTATAATGTTTGAAACTGTGCCGAAATGCTCCAATAAATTTTTGGCATTGACCGGACCTATGCTTGGCAGCGATTCGACAATGAACAGCTGTTGTTCCAATAAGCTTACAGGTTTTTTATCAGTTCTAACCTGAACCGGTGCTCTCTCACCATTCTGTTCCCTAACTGCTATTCTTTTAATCATGGCAGCAGTATCCTGTGCATTTCTTGTAGGAATTATGCTTATTCCAAAATCAAGAGCAATTGAAGCAATGGATCCTCTGATGGCATTTGCATTTACCATGCCGCTGTATAAATCATCACCTTCAAGAATCAAAATAGGCTTTTTAAATTCCTCAGACAATTCCCTGGCCTGTTTGAATAATCTCTTATCAATTATCGAATCGACAAAATCTTTTGCGGTCTTTCTCTCAATAGCCACTTCGTCACTCACCTGATAATCCGCAACGGCCATTGACTGAATCTTAACATCCATTTCCATTTCAGTCAAATGCCTGATTACCTTTGAATTTCCTTCACGAGAGTCGGCATAAACTATCGGAAAATTATTTTCCTTTTTAGGCTTTTTAATAACCTTAACCTTTTTTTCATTTTCCATTCTTAAAGCGGCTGAAGCATTGAGCTCTTCTAAAACATCAGGATCAATCAATTGATTTTTCATGCTGACTTCCTTATTTACTGAAGACCAGTAATAGCTTTCATCCCTTGTTCCGTTAGTGATTAAAACCTTTACACGGCCTGTTCTTTTACGTCCTGTTCTTCCCCTTCGCTGAATCATTCTGACCTCAGATGGAACCGGTTCATACAATATAACTAAGTCAACTGCAGGAATATCAATACCCTCTTCCGCAACACTTGTTGATAGAAGCACATCATATTCTCCCATTCTGAATGATTTAATGATGGCCTTTTGTTGTTTTTGAGTTAAACCTTTTTCACCATCCTTGGTAGCCTGACCAAAGAACTTAGCGGACTTAATTCCTTCCCTTTCAAGTTTTTGATGAATCATTTCCAATGTGTCACGATATTGGGTAAATACAATGATTTTGGATGAAGTTTCATCCTCATTGTCCGTGAATCTTGTTGACTGAAGCTTTGTCTGACCATCTCCGGAGCCTAGCTCCTTTTTTAAAATATTAGTAAGCTCCCTTAACTTAGGATGCTCCCAGCCATGTTTTTCAGCTTCTTTAGCAAGGGTCATGGCACGACTAAAGTTATCATCCCACATTAATGATTTTGCAGCCTTAGTATTCTTTTTTCGAAGCCTTGACACATATTTATTAAAAGTAGAAACGCCTTGAGTTTCAATTAACTCCTGAGCATGCTGGAGATTTATGACCGCACTCAATATTGAAATAGCATGGAACAAATCCTTATTGGGATTAGTTGTTCTTGCAATTTCACCCTGCACTCTTCCCCTAGCTTTTAAGATATCCCTTTTGCTAACAGCAACAGTTTTAATAATGCCCATATTCTTTAAAGCTTTCAATCTGATTTTTAAGGCCTTGTCAACATTAGTTTTAATTTTTTCCAATGCCTCGCTCATCTTAACTCTGACCCATTCTATTTCAACAGGATTGAAGTAAGGCCTTACGTCAGGATCATCCTCTGTTTTAACAACAATGCTTTGTATGTATAAATTCTGACAAACCTCTTTGATTTTAAGCTTATCAGAACCCGGTGAAGCGGTCAAACCTAAAATTAAATTGAAATTGGATTCCTGCACATATCTTGAAGCAAGATAAACATAGGAATAAGACCCGACACCATGATGACACTCATCGAAAACAATTAAAGAAACACTGCTTAAATCATAGCGTCCATTAAGCAAATCTGATTCGACGGTTTGAGGAGTTGCAGAAATTATTCTGGATTCCTCCCATCTTTTAACCCTTTCATCGGTTTTTACAGCACCTGTTATTGAAGTGCATGGAAGATTTATAAATTCCTTAAAGCTAGCCTCATGCTGAATTGCTAAAGGTTTGGATGGGGATAAAACAAGTACTTTTGAATTTTTAACTTTGTGTAACCTATCGGCAGCAACTAAAACTGCTATAATTGTTTTACCTAACGCTGTTGGTGCAACAATCATAGTATTTCCATTTTTTAATACATCACCTGCAAGAATTTGTTGATAAAGTCTTGACTCAATCGAATTCTTTTTAATGAGTGGGTGATCAATATAACTAGCCATGATAAGAATATTGTTTTTATATATTTATAAAGGTTTTAAAAGAGCATTTGAAAAGTAATAAATATACCTAAATTTTCTTCAGGAATATCAACATGGATATGACTACCTAGACCTCTTAAAACATAGGGATTCCAATTTTACTATTAACCTTAAAAAAAATTTGAAATTAATCTTCAATATCTTTTCCCTTATTTATATCAACGGCTTTTGATGTTAATTTTTTAAATGTCTCCAAAAAGCTAGGATCAATATCGGATAAACCCAATTCATTTTCCCATTTTTCATTTACTTCAACCATTACTGAAATGAGCCCTTTACCTTTTTCCGTTAAATTTAAAACAAAATAACGTTTATCTTCTGTCGATTTCTCACGTGTAACATATCCATTAGATTCCAATTTTGTAATGGCTTTGGTAATGGCTCCTTTAGTTAAATACAGACTGCTAGCCAAATCCTTTTGGCTTAACCCACCATCTTCATATAGTTTCATGATACAAGATGCCTGAATTAAACTTATATTATATTTTGCAAGTTCGTGATTTAGAAAGTCCTTATGGTTCTTATGGAAAACAAATAATGTATCCGCAAAATGATTAGACTCTAAAAAATTATCCTTTTCTGATTTCATTATTATAATGTTACTATTTCAACATATTAAAAGATTATCGTGAAAAATCATTTTTGCACATAAAAACCAATGTATAATGAATTGGATGCGAATCCTAACTGTGAAATTGTAACCGCAACCCCTGAATTCGTATGGTTAAGAATTGCAGGAAAAGTCGAGTTCACAGACAGTGTAGAATTAAAACAAAAAGTAATCGATTCAAATGAACTTGTAAAAGCATTATACGAAGCAGGTGAAAACCCAGTATTTGAAGCGTTCACCATCAACGGTAAAGCCACAATTGCAGACTTTCAGGCAAACCGCAAAAAGCCTACGAACTATAATTCATGTATAATTGATTTGAATTTGGTGGCGGCTTCACCGATGGCCACTATCATTTCACAATCTAAATTCAAAGCTTTTTTAATACCCTCCTGGACATCTTTTTCATTAGCTCCAAGAGTGCCTTCTTTTTCAAATTCACTTATGTGGTTTAAAAAAATTCTATCATTCAGTCTTGAATTTTCCTTTAGTTTTTCAAGAGCTATCTTTTGAGATGCTCGAGATGCAGGAACAATGAACTTTGAAAATTTCAAAACGCTGTTGAAAATCTCTAAATCACCGACCTCACCTGATTCGGATGAAACGGTAATGACTGTAGTAAAGTCCCCAAACAGCTTTTGGAATTCCTTTAAAACTGTCTGAACCCCTGCAGGATTATGTGCATAATCTACAAAAACAGTTTTTCCATTGATTTTATCCACTTTTTCCATTCTTCCTTCGACTCCTGTGAAAGTGGAAATGCTTTCTAAAATTTTATCATACGGTAATTTCAGGAATTCATGAGCCGCGATTATTACGCCAGTTACATTATAAACATTATGGATTCCATCAATTGCCATTTTAACTTCCAATTTTTCTTCAGGAGTATGCAAATCAAATGTCCTATTGGACAAATCGACATTTGTTGCAATATAGTCAACTTGCGGAGTTGTAATGCCGCATTTACAGAAGTAGTATCCACATCCTGAAATAATTTCCTTAACAGTGATTTCATTACCGCAAACACACTCTTTTATACCGATGGAATCCGGTGTCTCATCCACACCAAATGTAATTACCTCACCGTCATAGTTGAGTTCCCTTAAAAGGCCCATAATAGTCGGGTCATGACCATTGACAATTAGCTTTTTATGATTCAATTCTTTGATGAATTCTCCTTTAACATTAGCGTAATCCATAAAGCTTCCCAAATCATTTAAATGGTCAGGTGTAATGTTAGTAATCAATCCACCGGACATGTTTGTATTTTTAGCAATTCTGCCGACAGTGCCTGGAACTCCGAATGTTCCAACTTCCAAAATTCCAACATCACCATCCAATCTTGATTGCAGAATAGGAATAAATTCTGCATTGCCCTGCATTCCTTCCAGATTATGTTCGCAAGGCTTGATTCCATTATCCTTAGCAATTCTTTTAAGCAAGGTAGTTGAAGTGGTTTTGCCGTTAGTGCCTGTAATTCCGAACACTTCCTTTTCAGGCTGGAATATCTCTATAACGTCACTTAATTCCAAAACAGGCTTGTTGATTCTTTTATACATTTCAGAATCTTTAGGCAAACTTGCAGGAGGAATTATATAATCACATCTGTTGAAAAATGCATCAGGTGTCCTGCCATAGAACACATCAAAGTCATAACCTTCCAGAGCACTTGCAAACCTGCATTCGCTTTTCTGTGATAAATCAGTTCCTATAACATTAAATCCTCTTTCTTTAAGTATTCTAGCTATTAAATTACCATTAGCTCCACAAACACCAATGACACCAAATGTTGTGTCTTTTTTAAAGTCAGATTCATTCATATTTTCTACTTCCTTCATCAAGCCCTTTCATAATTTTATCCACAGTAGTCAGCCTATCGTATGCTATAAGAGGACCCATGTGTAAGATTATATCTCCAGGTACGGAATATTTAAATGTGAGTTCTGCTGCCTTTTCAATTGTTTCAACAGCAACTTTTTCAATGTCCGGATTATCGATAGCATTTAAAATTTCCTGTGCGGCTTCAAGTTCAACTTCCTGTGTTACCTCATTAAATCCGCTTGCTATAACGGCTTTCAAATTATACTGGCCTACCAACTGACCGACTTCAGATTTGTCCCTCACGGACAATGTATCAAAATGATCCAAAAACAATACAACACTATCATCTTTGAAGTAATCCAATGTGATTTTCATACCGTCATATAAAAATGCGGAGTCCAAAATAACTTTTCTGCCATTATATGTCCCCACATCATCCATATGAGCAGGAAGACCTTTAAACTCTGTCAATGCGTTAATAATATCTTCTTTTTCAACCCCATATGTAAGTGCAACCGCACTGGCTGCAACTGAATTTTCAAAAAAGTAGCTCATCATATGGAAAGGAGTGGTAAATGATTCGTCGCCATATTCCACAGTCAAAGATTCGTCACCAACAGTTCCTTTAAAGTTAACGTTTTCATCTAAGGCGTAATATATCGCATCGCTTCTGTGAGGATTTATTATATCAAAACAGGAGTAATTTGCAATAAATGTATCGCTCATTTTTTCCAGAATTAATTTTCTTTGCTGATATTTTTCAACAGAACCTCCGAATTCAGACAAATGATCCTCTGCAATGTTTGTCAAAAGTCCAATTTTAACATTTAGCTTATTCAAAAGACCTATAGTCCCATGAGGAAGTTCAAAAATGGCAATATCACAATTTTTTGATTTTTCTGTGACTATGCCATCAATAATTGCTTCAGAAACTAAATTATTAACTAAAGATGAACAGGACCATACGTTATATCCTGCAGACTTGAAAATGCTTGTTGTGATGAATGTTGTTGTGGTTTTACCCATTGTTCCGGTAATTCCAATGATATCCACCGGAATTAAATCCTGAACAATTTTAGAAAATTCTTCATTTGTGAGAATTTCAACATCAGAATCCTTGATTAACTTGGCTATTGGTGCAGAATCAGGTAAAGTTGGAGGCATATAAACGGCTTCGATGCCGTCTAAATTAGGATTTTGATTATTCAAATCTAAAATAACACCTTCACTTTCCATCTGATTTAAACTTCTTTGAAATTCTATTTTAAAAGAGGATAAATCTTTTAAATCAGTGATAACCACTTTATGACCGAGATAATTTAACAATCTTGCAACAGGCCTACTAGCATTTCCAGCACCAACAACTAAATAATTCATCAACAATTCCTCACAAATCCCTATCAGTATAATATCTAGATTTTATTCAATTTAAAGTTTTAATTTTTAAAAAAAGAATATTGAAGAAAACTTATTCAAATTGAACAAGATTTTCTACATCGTTATAAACAACATCTAGTCCACACATTGATGGAACATAGTTTGCCGCTTTTGCTGAATTTACACCAATCACTTCAAAGCCCATGTCCTCAATAGGCGCCACAACCATACAGGTATCGCAGACAACGTTGCCTCCTGCCTGTTCAATGGTTCTGGTATATCCCATTCTGTCGGCTGTTGCCTTTACGCTAACTGATGTGCAAATCCATAACTTGTTTTTAATTGTTTTACCCTGAACAATGTTAGCTACCTTTTTAATTTCTTCAAGTGATGCATGAGGACAACCCAAACAGATTAAATCAGGCTGCCTATCAGTTGTAGATAAGTCTTCACGGGTTTTTAGAATTTCCTTTTCGGAAATGAACATTATATCCTCAACATCTTCAACACCAGCCTGTTTATGTTCAGGAGTTACATTTTCCATATGATATAGGGCAACTGAACCGGATGAAGCCAAGGCCGCGCCTAAAGTTTTTAAATCGTTGTTATCTGGAGCGTTTTTAAGTTTGAAGTATGGAACTCCACCACCTACAACTTTTCCGATAATATAACCCAATGCGCCAAAATCCGCTCCACTAAGTTCACAATTGACATTGACAACCAAATTGGCTTTCCTATTTCTGTCCAGATGGAAACCATATAAAGGAGTTTTACCTACAATTGCGGCGGCAAGTGCAGCAGGACCTCCTTCACGGTTAGTTCTAGCACCAATTACAGAATTGACATAAGCTACAGCAGATGATTCTGACCATGACACATGATCGGCGAATCTCGGAACATTTCCAACCAAATAGGGAGTGCAAGTACAGGTTTTGGAAATTCCTAATTTTCCGTATGCATCAACAATTTTATTTTGTTTAATGGAAAACTCTTCAGGAAAACCCAATTCTTTCCAATTGTCCAAATCGGTTCCAGGAGGATTTAAGGAAGCATTAACGCTAGCCACAGCTAAACCATCACCGGCCAAGTCTTCAAGATATTCCAAACCGGCTTCCCCTATGGTCTTATAGGAAACACCGGACACCTGTGCTGAGGTAATGTCTACCAATTTGGAAGCGCCGTAGATATCTCCCAATGCAACAAGGATATCCATGCTTTTTCTAATGGTCTCTCCAAACTCACCATTACACATTTGCTCTTCTTTTTTAGTTAAAAACATATTAATCATTACTTAATTGATACTCAACCATCTCATTTACAAGGTTTAAGAAATTATCTTTACTTTCATATGGAATCATAGCCCCGGCAGCAATGTCATGGCCTCCGCCCTGACCTCCAAAATTGTTTGAAGAATCCTGTAGGGCACGACCTAAATCAACGCCTCTGGCAACCATCTCTCTTGTAGTCCTGCCTGAAACTTTAATGTCATTGTGAAGTCTGGATAGTCCGATTACCGGTTTGGAGTTATCCAATAGTTCTACAGATAAACCAATGCTTGCTATTGTTCCCATTACAGATTTCAGCACTTTATCTTCAGAGTATAAATATTGAATATCTGAAAGCTGAACTGCCCCTTCACGCTTAACCCATTCAAGGCCTTTTACAATCTGGTCACGGTATTGCCTTTGCAATTTTAAAGCCGCATCAAGAGCCTGTTCTTTTTCACCAAGAGCAATGCTTAAACCTAAACCCTGTTTTTTATTTTTACCGCATGCATCAAGAATATAAGAGTATTCTTCCAAATCACGTAGCATCGGAACCTCTTTAGGGACTGTATAGCAGTCTCCAAAAATATCCGGATTAATATTCATGAGTGCATCCTTTAAAAGATCCTTTTCTTCATCTTCCAAATCGGTAAATTTGATTCCATAAGACAAATTCATTCTTTCTAAAAATTCCTGAGCGCCTTCAAAATCTCCACTAATACCTGGAAGAGGTGGTGAAAATGTATAAGCAAGAGATTTAAAAATAGGTTCGGAAGATTTTGATACAATCTTTAAATCTTCATGAATCTCTAAAACTCCGCTTTCCAAAGCATCCTCAAGGATTAATTTATTTACACCAGTGAATCCGCCTTGACCTTGCATATCACCAAATGCCCCAACTAAAGCAAAATAAGCTAAATGTTTCTTTCCAAGTTCACGAACAGTTAAATAACTGGAACCTGCACCACATAAATCCCTGCTTCCATCTATTCCAAACAGATGCGGATTTAAATGGACAACATTACTATCCGCTTCAGTGTCATTAGGTTGATGATGATCGGCTATGATAACATCATGTTTATAAGTATTGAACTCGCTGACAAATGCGCTGCCCATGTCTGAAAATATGAATAAATCATACTTCTCATGTCTTAACTGATTTACAATATCCTCTTTAAGACGTGGGATGATAGTAGTGTGGAACTGAACATTTTCTTCAGCCAAAGCATTGGCTATAACTGCTGCTGCGGATATTCCGTCAGCATCATTGTGAGAAATTATTCTTATAACACTGTCCTTTTCTATGTGCTCACGAAGCACATTAGTAGCTTCCTCAGCCCTATTTAACAAGGAGTGCTGCTTCTTTTGGATTGTATCTCCAACCTTCTGGTAATTTTCCTTCACTTACATAGTAAGAAGCTAATTTTCTGATTCTTGATTCGATAATGGTTAAACCTCTTTTAGAGTGTAAATCTTTAGGATTTTCTTCTAAGTGGTCCCTGATATTTACAGCTCTTCTAATTAAGTTTAATAAGTCTTCTGGGTATTCGCCAGCTTGTCCATTTCTTTCTAAGATTTCGGTGATTCTTTCACCGGTTACATCTTTTACAGATGGAATTCCGTATTGATCTCTTAATACGATACCAATTTCAGAAGTACTTTTTCCTTCTTTGTTAAATTTTAAAATCATTTCTTCAATTTCTGCGTCAGTATAAGTTACCCATTCTGGTCTTGCCATAATATAACCTCTTATAAATTTTTAAATAAGTATGAAATAGCTATTCTTGATTAGAATACCATTCAATAAATTTTTTTAATGAATTTTTTCTATGTGAAAATTGGTTTTTTTCATCAGTTGTAAGTTCACCGAATGTTTTACCCTCACTAGGAACATAAAACAACGGATCAAAAGCGAATCCTAAATCTCCTCTTTCTTCAACTGCGATTTCACCTGAAACCTTGCCTAAAAAAGTCTTGGGCTCAGAATTGGGGGCACAGTACCCAATAACTGACCTGAATTCGGCATAACGGTCATCAGTGTCTGCTAATAACTTTAAAATTCCTTGATTTCCTATAGTGTCCTGAACATAATGTGAATAGACCCCAGGAAAATCATTTAAAGCTTTAATGAATAAACCAGCATCTTCAACAATCACAGGTCTTCCAAGTTTACGACAAGCATATTTTGCGCCAGATATGGCCACTTCCTCAAGAGTTCCTTGAGGTTCTGTGTAACCTAAATCAATATGCTCCAACTTAATGTCATAATCTTTGAAAATATTCTCTGCTTCTTTAACTTTATGTTCGTTACCAGTTATAAATGTTATCATAAAAATAGTTTGAATAAAATTTTTTATATAGTTAACTAATGAGTATATCTTCCACGTGATTCGACGTCAGATATTTTATTAGCAACTGAATCATTATCATATCCGTCCAAAATAGCATCAAAATATTTTAATGCCAAATTATAGTCAATGCTTTGAAGTGATTTCTTTAAAACAAGCAAATCAACAGCCTTATCTTCATCCAAGTCGGAATACCTTCCAAGACCAAAATCAAGGAAAACCAGCCTATCATCCTGAAGCATGATATTTGAAGACGTAATGTCACCGTGAATAATGCCTGCACCGTGAAGCTTTGAAATCTGTGAACCTATCTCAAAGGATAATTTCTCATCGATTACATCCTTGACCATCTTACCGTCAATTTCTTCCATCAATATTGACTTGTTTTCCAAATCAACATCATATAATACAGGTGTTTTGACACCCGCCCTTTTGGCATCGGACAATAATTTCGCTTCCTCTTTGGTTCTTGCCTTTCTGATTTTGTTGTCGATTTCAGGTATCCTATAACTTTTTGAAATCCTATCCTTTAGGACAGCCTTTTGACCCAAATAACTTGATTTAACAATATTTGATTCTGCACCCTTGGCAATCAAATCATCACTTAATTTCAGATAGGATTTGGTATTGTCAACCCATGGAATGTCGACTTCATCAGTTCTGAACTTTTGTATGATTCCTGTCTGGGACAAATCCATCGGTCCGAATTCGTTATACATCAAAAGACCCAACCATGCAATCATGACCCCGTTGTCTCCGCATAGCTTCATTTCAGGCATGTAGAATTTGGCGCCATGCTCCTCTGACATTGTCTTGAGCATTTCACGTAATCTGGAATTGGCTGAAACACCGCCGCACAACATGACTTCATCCTTTTGAGTGTGGGATAATGCACGCTCTGTTACTTCAACAAGCATTGAAAAAGCAGTTTCCTGAAGTGAAAAACAAATGTCCTCCATTGGAGTGCCTTTTTGAGCTTCCCTTAATGCTGCTGACAATAACCCTGAAAATGAAAAGTCCATTCCCTTTACAACATAAGGCAAATCGATATATGAACCTTTTTTAGCCAATTTTTCAACAACCGGCCCTCCAGGATGGCCCAGACCGGTTTCGCGACCAAAATGATCAAGGCAATTTCCAATGGCTATGTCTAAAGTTTCTCCAAAAATCCTATACCTTCCGCTTTCATAGGCAATGACTTGACTGTTTCCACCGCTTACATAAAGTGAAACGGGATTAACGGCACCAGTATCCAGTTTACCAACTTCAACATGCCCAATACAGTGATTTACACCGATTATAGGTTTATCAAGCGATAGCGCTAAACTTCTAGCTGAAGTTGCAACAATCCTTAATGCCGGACCCAGACCAGGACCTTGGGAAAATGAAATTAAATCAATGTCTGAATACGAAAGACCTGATTCTTCAATAGCCTGAGGAATGAGTTTAGGAATCCAATGAGCATGATGTTCTGCAGCAATCCTCGGGTGTATCCCTCCCTCTTCAGGAAACAATTGCTTTCCAGCCATGGCTAGTATGTTACCATCACTGTCAACAATGCCGACACCTGTTTTTTCTGCAGTTCCTTCAATTCCCAAACTTATCAAAATAATCAACTGAAAAATTTAATTAATTAGTATTTATTACTTAAAAATATAAAAATATTTTTTAAATTTAAAAGACATAAGTGAAAATATGGGATTTTATAGTGCAAATACTCCAGAACAGAAAAGAGTTAAAAAATTAACTGGAGACATTAATATAAGTGATATGTTTAAAAAAGAGTGCCAAACACGTGGAATTGCAATTTACAATGCGTATAACATTCAAAAAAGGTTAATTCACGAAGTAGAGCAAGAACAATTAGTAGGCATAGAGCAAGTGGATGAAAGACTGATGGAACTTCTCGACGAAAGGGGAAAAGTTGAGGTTCCCTACAGATATGTCGATTTAATAAGTAACGAAGACAGCGCTTCAAGGGGAGTGATACCTCCAATGCCTAAAAATGAATCATTACCTCCAAAAGACCAAATCAGAATTCCCCCAAGAGCAAGAGACGGTCAAACATTCCCTAACGATAGCGAATTGCCTGAAAGGGAAATGCTGATAAAAATAATGAATCAAAACAAAAAGATTATCAATCAAAATAAAATTATCATGGAACAATTAAGAAAATTAGGTGAAAAAGATGATTGATGGAGTTACAACATATGGATCTGATGAATTAACTAAAAAATTACAGGGATGTGAAGACCCAGTATTTTTACTTACAATCGGTACAACTGAAACCTCATTGATACCTGGCCTTTCCGGTGCAGGCCCTTCAGCGGATTTAACTGAATATACTCCTGCTTCAGATGTGGAATTTATGGTTTTAGG
>NZ_JBGVOG010000080.1:0-50397 GCF_045126245.1 Methanobrevibacter sp.
CCCAAAACCTTCAATGTTGCAATTTCCCGCTCCATTTCTGTAAATGATAAAATTCCCAAATTGTACAATACCAAAATAGCTAGGGCAACCGCTACAAATGTCACCACATAAACCATCATCATTACCGCTTCGGTTACCTTATCCCAACTTTCCTTCATCTTATCGATGGTTGAAACCGATTTGATTGAATCATAGTCCTCATCGAATTTCTCTTTGGTCAGGATATTTGTAGGGGTGAAATTCAGTCCCTGATCATTCAGAGTGTCCGGAGACATTATGAGCCCTTGTGATACAGGTTCTGCATGAATCTGGCTTATCTTTGAGTCTACCCACTTGTCGCTTCCGACAATGTGCCATTCAATCTCATCACCAACAGCCAAGTTAAATTTCTCTGCAAGCTTAATTGAAATTGAAACATCCCCATCATCAATTTCAATCGGATTCTTATTTTTATCTGTGTAGGAAATCAAGTCCGTGTTGTTCGATACCAAAAGCACTACCTGGTCTTCCAGGTCATTTGCTTTGATTTCAATAGCTTGCTGCATGATGAAACTGCCATTGGTTTCATTTAAGATATCCGATACTTCCATTTGGTCAACATCATTAGAAAGCAATAGTTTAGACTCGAAATGGCTGATGTCATCATATTCCCAGTGTTTCAGCTCATCCATACTGTCATTCATGCCGAAGGCTGCAATCAATAATGCCACACAACCCATCACTCCCACTATTGCCATCAATGCTCTGAATTTGTTTCTTCTTGCATCACGCCAATTCCAACGAAGATTGAAGCTCAAATGATTCCACAATTTTGACTTTTCAATTAAAGCCCTTGAGGAGACATTCGGAGCTTTAGGCCTTAATGTGTTTGCAGGATTTTCCTTTGAAATTCTTCTGCATGACAGGTATGTGACAAAAACGGAAGATACGACAAGCAATAGAGAAATGTAGATAAAACTCATGTCAAAGCCAGGATTCCAACTAGGCATACTGTAAGTCGCAGCCATTGTCGGATAAAACATTTGAGGAATTATCATAGGCCCTGTAATTAGGCCTAAAATGGATCCTATTAAAACCGGCCAGAACCCATAAGAAATATAATGCAGGATAATTGTTTTGTCTTTGTAGCCGACTGCCTTTAGAATTCCAATCTGAGTGCGTTGATGAGTTACAATTCTGGTCATGGTTGTCAAAAGTGTTAGAAAAGTAACCAAAATAAATACGATTGGAAAAACGTCCCCTATCATCTTGTGTTGTGCCATTTCGTCTGCAAATTTGGCAACACTGATCTGGTCTTCCTTTTTGGTGAGTGACAGGTAATCAATAGAATCATCCAGATCATCCTTAAAATCACTATCTGAGCCATTATACTTAACAAGCAAGGTATTATAAGTAATATCTACAGGAAATGCCTTATAAGACATGTAAGCAAAACCGATTTGTGAAAAATCAGGAGTTAGAGAATTGGGTGAAGATTCATAAATATATTCCGGAGAATATCCGATACCCTTGATTTCCTTTGTAATATTGATGTTATTGAATTCAAAAGTGATTTCATCTCCAACGCTTAAATTCCTTTCATCTGCAAAACGCTTATCCAGCCAGACCCCCGAGTCATCTGATGCATCAAAGTCCTTACCTTCTGTAGAATAAAATTTGGATATCTCTCCCTTTTCAGCGAAGTGCAGCGTGATGTCAGGTTTGTTATCAAAATCAGCTACCGATTGAACAACCAGCTGTCTTTCAGTTTGTGTTGTAAACTCACTTATCTCATCGATTGAAGCATTATCAAAATTAGTATTGTAAATCCAAGCATCCGCCATATTGGTAACATTATAATATTCATCGGAAGTTTGCACTAACCCATAATACTCACCATAAATTCCACAGTAAGCAAAAATGCCTAAAAATGCCATTAGAAATATCGCAATAAACTGTGTTTTATTGATTTTTATATCCCTCAGCATTTTTCGAGTAAGTGACATAATATAATATTAGAAACTGAAACATAAAAAACCTAACTAAATTGATTTCATGCATCATTAAAAAGACAGTTCCACATAAAAATGATAGATTTTTTAGGAGTATTTCACATTAACACCAAGCATTTCTTCAAAATAGATTGATTGAAAACATAGATATACATCAAACAGCTAAAAAAAGAATTAATATGAGTTAATCAGCTCACTGAAAAGGGAAACTGTTTCACCAACACTCATTTCAGCATGCTGGCTAACTTCCTCAAGATTGGCTTCCCATAGGGAAATTTTCCCCATGGGTGTAACTAAAAATTTGAACTTATGGTTCCTCTTGACAAGATCTGTCTTAAGCAACGGATATTCATTCAGCAGGTCCATATATTTTGACTTGGAAGTAACTTCAACCATCATATCACCTAAATAATAATCTAAGTTACATCTTTTTAAACATTTTGTCACTAATGGGGGTGAATGGTATAAAACCTATTCAACACCCTTAAGTGATTCAACCATATCCAACTTCCTGATTTTACCTGAAAACATCAAATTCACAAGTATTGACAGAGTGAATGTTATTACGGCAGTCAAGATGAAGTTTGTTATTGATATGGACGGCAATACATAAAATGAATCGCCTGAGGATTGCCACATTATGGCCAGAATATAATAACCCACTGGAAGGCCCAATATAAATCCAATAGCTGTAAACCATAAGTTCTGTGTTAAGAGCAACTTCCTTAAGGCACCTGTTTTGAAACCCAAAACCTTCAGGGTTGCAATTTCACGTTCAATTTCTGTAAATGACAACAATCCCAGATTATAAAGCACAACAACCGCCAAGAGGCTTGCAAAGAATATCAATATGTAAATCAAAAGCCACATTGATTCTGTTAGCTCATCCCAGCTGGAGGTCATGTCCTTCATTGAACTTGTTGACTTGATTGCTGAGAAATTTTTATCAACATGTTCACTGGTTACAATGCTTGTTGGAGTGTAATTAAGTCCCAAATCTTCCAGTTTATCTTTAGACATAATAAATCCTTGTGAAATCGGGTCTGCGTGAATCTTATCTATGGTTACATTAACCCATTTATCTGAACCCATGATGTGCCATTTTACGGTATCGCCAATGCCAACACCCAACAGGTCAGCCATTTTCTGTGAAATTGAAATCTCATCATCGGCAATTTCAACTTTATTCCAATCATAATCAGTAGGAGTTACCAAATCAGTATCGTTTAGAACCAATAGCGAACCTGACTTTTTAGTCGAACCTGCCTCAATTTCAATGGCTGATTCCATCAATTTATCGCCGTCAACTTCATCGGCAACACTGTCAATTTCAGAAATGCTCGCCTCTTCATCAATGACAAGTTTTGAGTCATAATGATTAATCTGATTATATTCCCACTCCTTTAAATCATTCATGCCGTCATACATTCCAAATGCAGAAACCAGAAGTGCAGTACATCCTATAACACCAACAATGGTCATTAGTGCCCGGAATTTGTTTCTTTTAGTATCCCTGTAATTCCAGCGTGCATTGAATGACAGTCTCTTCCAGAATCCCAATTTTTCCAAAACGCCTGTTGTGGAAATCTTCGGCGCTTTAGGCCTTATTGTATCGGCAGGATTTTCCTTCGAAATGCTTCTGACTGCAACATATGAAACAATCAGTGACATTATTATCATCAATGCGGCAACATAAATAAAATTCATGCTCCATGCGGGATCCCATGAAGGAAGTTTATATGTAGCGCTCATTGAAGGATAGAACAGCTGCGGCAAGGTCAAAGGACCGACAATCAAACCTAAAATTGAACCTATAAATACTAGCCAGAAACCATATGAGACATAATGAAAGATTATTGACCTGTTTTTAAAACCGTTAGCCTTTAAAATACCTATCTGGGTTCTCTGATGGGCAATGATTCTTGTCATTGTTGTTAAAAGAATCAGCATTGCAATCAATATGAATACAACAGGGAAAATATCCCCCATCATCTTGTGCTGGTCCATTTCTTCAGAAAACTGGCTTACACTGGAATGCTCTGATTGTTCAACAAATGAGTTATAATCACCATCCAACTTATCGGACAGCAAATCATTATAATCGCTTGGACTTCCTGTGAATTTTACTTCCAAAACATTATATGGAACATTATCCATTGGAAATGCCTTATATGACATGTATGCAAAGCCAATCTTGTTAAAGTCAGGGATTATGGATGCTGAAGATGCATGATAAACGTATTCAGGGGAATATCCAATTCCCTTAATTTCCTTTTCTATAGAAATTCCGTTAAACTCAAAAGTAATCTTGTCACCGACTTTTAAGTTTTTAGCATCTGCAAAGCTTTTGTCCAACCATACGCCGTCGCCGTCAGAGATATTTAAAGGTTCACCATCCATCAGATAAAACTTAGACAGGGCATTGTTTTCTACAAAATGCAGCGTAATTTCCGGATCGTTTGAAAAGTCTGCAACCGAATCCAGAACAAGCTGTCTTTCCGATTGGGTGGTTGGGCTTAAATTGTTTACCTTATCTACAAAATCATCATCCAGATTTGCTGAGTAAATCCAACCGTCGGCAAGGTTGGTGTCCTCATAATAATTATCCACATTAACTTCAAGGCCAACTGATTCTCCGCCGACACCTGCAAAAACAAAAACTCCTAAAAACGCCATTAAAAAAATTGACAGAAATTGGGTTTTATGCTTCCAGATGTCTCTCAACATCTTTTTTGAAAGCATATGCTCACCATTCCAAATCAGTTACCTTTTTAGGATTGTCATTTATAGCAATACTTTCTATCTGGCCGTTCTTAATTCTTATAACCTTATCGGCCGCTTCGGCAAGTATTGCATTGTGAGTTACAATTACAACAGTAGTATTCCTGTTATTGCTCATGTCCTGGAGCAAATTTAAAATTAGCACACCTGTTTTTGAATCAAGTGCTCCTGTCGGCTCATCACACAAAAGCATGGTCGGTTGTTTGGCTACTGCTCTTGCAATAGAAACCCGTTGCTGTTCTCCACCGGACAACTGTGCCGGAAACTGGCTGGCATGGTCCTTAAGCCCAACGGAGTCTAAAACTTCAAGCCCGTCAATATCCACATCAACAATGTCCTTCATTAGCTCAACGTTTTCCAGTGAAGTCAAATTCGGAATCAGGTTGTAGAACTGAAATATGAAACCGACATTTTTTGCCCTGTATTCAGTTAGCTGATTATCGTTGAAACTTTCCACGTTCTGATTATTTACAATGATTTGACCGGAGGTTACGCTGTCAAGACCTCCCAGGAGGTTTAAAAGTGTTGATTTTCCTGCTCCTGACGGGCCAAGGATTACGACAAACTCCCCTTCATCAATTGTAAAATTAACATTATCCATAGCTTTTAAGATGTGATCTCCGGACTTATATTCCTTTACCACATTTTTAAATTCTATAATTGTACTCATTAATATGCCTTCTTTATTTAATTATACTTATATTTTATTTATTTTAGTATATAAATTTAGGCATACCTAAAAATTTTATAGGGATATAAACAATACATATAAAACATTTCAAAACATATAATTAAATTATAATAAAATAGTACAGGAAAAATGTAAATGTCATTTAAAAAAGATGAAATGTTGATAATGCCCGCAGTGGACATCAAAAATGGAAAATGCGTGCAGCTCGTTCAGGGCGAACCAGGAAGTGAAATGGTCGAAATAGAAAATCCAGAGCTTGTTGCTCGCCACTGGGAGGATTTAGGAGCTAAAAATATCCATGTCATTGACCTTGACGGAACCATAAATGGACAGGCCAGTTTTGATGTCATTAAAAAAATCCTTAAGGAAGTTTCCGTTCCGATTCAGCTTGGTGGCGGAATAAGAAGTGTTGAATATGCTCGCCAATTATTGGACTTGGATATTGAAAGAATCATAATTGGAACAATGGGTATCAAACACCCCGAAACCATTTCCCAACTTTCAGAGGAATACGGAACAGACAGAATCATGATTTCACTTGACAGCAAAGACAATAAAGTTGTAATCAAGGGATGGCAGGAAAAGATTGACAAAAGCCCTGTGGAACTTTCCCAAGAGTTTAAGGAACACGGTGCAGGCAGCATCCTATTTACAAATGTCGATGTTGAAGGCCTTTTAGGTGGCTTTTACACAGAACCTGTTGAAGATTTGAAAAAGTCCGTTGACATTCCTATCGTTTATTCAGGAGGAATTACAACAATTGACGATATCAAAAAATTAAATGAAAGCGGTGTGGAAGGAATTGTTATCGGTTCTGCACTTTATACTGATAAAATTGATTTAACTGAAGCGTTAAAATACCAAAAGAGGTAATTGAATGAAAAAAGTAATGGCAAGCGGTGCATTTGACCTGCTCCATCCTGGACATGGAGTCTATCTAGAAGAAGCAAAAAACCTTGGAGGATACAATTCCAAACTGTATGTTGTTGTAGCCCGTGACTCAACTGTAGAGAAAAGGAAAAGGGTTCCCATCATCGGTGAAAATCAACGTTTGGAATTGGTAAAAATGTTAAAGCCCGTAGATGAAGCTTATTTAGGCAATGAAGAAGGAGATATCTTTAAAATAGTAGAGGATATCGACCCTGACATTATAGCTATCGGACCTGACCAAACCCATAACGTTGAAAAGCTGCAAAAGGCAATTGATGACCGGGGTCTGAAAGCACGTGTACAGCGTGTGAAAGTTTATCACAAAGATGAACTGGACAGCAGCTGTAAGATTATCAAAAAAATTAAAAATACTGACTTTGAAGGAAAAATATTAGATAACTGTGAAGATTAAGGAGATTATTAAAATGTTTAAAGTAGCAATTATTGGAGCAAGTGGATATACTGGCGGAGAGCTATTAAGAATGCTTTTAAACCACCCTGAAGTGGAAATTACCGACATTACTTCAAGACAATACGACGGAACTCCGGCACATAAAATCCACCCCCATATTAGAGATTCAGGACTTGTCTTTAAAAACAAGAGCCCATCTGAGTTAGATGCCGATGTTGTATTTACCGCAACCCCACATGGAGCATCAATGAAAATTGTTCCGGAAATACTTGAAACCGGTGCAAAGGTAGTTGATTTGAGTGGAGACTACAGATACAGGGATACCGCAGTCTATGAAAAATGGTACGGGATGGAACACACCGACAGTGACAATGAAGGTGTATTCGGACTTCCGGAACTGTACAGAGATGAAATCAAAAAAGCAAACCTGGTTGCAAATCCAGGGTGTTTTCCAACAGGCGCAATCCTATCATCATATCCTCTTGTTGAAAATGGCTTGGTTGAACGAATCATAATTGACTCAAAAACTGGAGTGAGCGGAGCGGGAGTAAATCCGTCTGCAACTACACATTATCCTAACATTGCAGATAACGTCAATCCATATAAGATTTCATCACACAGGCACATGTCTGAAATCCAACAGGAATTGCATGGATTTGATGAAGTTAAAGTTTCCTTTACACCGCACCTGGTGCCAGTGAACAGAGGAATTCAGACAACAAGCCATAGCTTTTTAAATGATGAAAATAAAGATATCACTCCTGAAGAGTTAAGAAAGCTATATGAAAAGCAATACTCAAAAGAATACTTTATCAAACTTATGGATGATGGAGAAGTACCTCACTTAAGCTCAGTTAGGGGATCCAACTTTGTTCACATTGGAGGATTTGAAATAGATGACACCGGAAGAGTTGTAATGTTATCCGCTATCGATAACCTTGTTAAAGGCGCATCCGGTCAGGCCATCCAGAACATGAACATTTTACTTGGCATTGATGAGACAACTGGCTTAACTCACTTCGGCCTTCATCCTTAAATAAAAAGGAGATTGGAAAATGGCAACATTAATCATGTATTACTCACAGGGAGGTACAACAGAAACAGTTGCAAAAACGCTTGCCGAAAACTTGGACGGAAGTTTACTTAAAATCCATGATTTGAAAAATCGTGACGGATTTAAAAATAGGTTATTGGCTTCCATAAATGCATTTAGAGAAAACAAAACAGACATCTACCCTGCAAGAGTTGATTTGGAAAATTTTGATACAATATACATTGGAACTCCTACCTGGGCGGGAAATCCGACACCGGCGATACTGACCATTATTGACAGATGCAACTTTACCGGAAAGGATGTTGTCCTATTTGCTACAATGGACAGCAGTCGAGGAGACAGCAATATTGCAAGACTTGAAGAGAAAGTTAAAATGCGTGGGGCGAGAGTCATTGAAAGTTTTACAATTGAAACTAAAGGCAAAAGCCCTGAAAAATTAGTTAACGATACCGAAGCAATTATTGAAATGAAAGACTTAAAAATGTATAAAAGGTAGATAAAATTGACAAAAAACAAAAAATCAGAATTAAAGATTAAAGCTATTGAAAATGGAACAGTTATTGACCATATCACTGCCAATAAAGCTCTACACATTCTTAAAATTTTAGATCTTCCTGATGCTGAAACACATAATGTCACAGTGGCCATGAATGTTTCATCTGCCGAAATTGGCAGAAAGGATATTGTAAAAATTGAAAACCGAGAATTGGATCACAAAGAACTTAATCAAGTTGCGTTAATTGCTCCTAAAGCTACAATCAACATCATCAGGAATTATGAAACTATCAAAAAAGACAAAATCATACTGCCTGATAAGATTACATCAATAATAAAATGCACCAATCCGAAATGCATTACAAATTACGAAAATGAACCTATTACACCAATTTTTAATGTAATCAATAAATATCCTCCCGTTGTAAGATGCCATTACTGTGAAAAACTTATAAAAACAGAAGATATCGATAAGCAATTCGAATAATCTTCTTTATTTATTTTTTAGATAATCAGCCAATCTTTTAGATAATGCCAGAATTGTCAGTATTGGAGGTTTTCCAGGTGATATTGGCAATACGCTTGCATCACTTACAAACAAACCATCGATTTCTGTTTCCTGATTTGAATCAACTATTTTTCCTATTTTAGCTGTTCCTCCAGGATGTGCTCCCCTATAGACTGTAGAACCGATAGTTGATGGGTCAACTCCTGCCTTTTCAAGAATAAATCCTGCAGTAGCCACTCCTTCTGCCAGATATCGGATATCCTGGATGGTGTTCTCTTTTATTACATCACCTTCGCTATCGACATAACCCCTGCATTCATCAGCGGTTTTGACCATGATGCTTAAAATGTCTTTATCGTCAACTTTTTTATCATCAATATTTCCTTTAATGAATGATGAGAAATGCGGGGATAAAACGAAGTTTTTACCTATTACCAATCCCGCCATCTGAACTTCAGTATTGAAATTTATATCCTTTAGATATCCTCCAACACTAACAAATGGATCAAAGAATATTTCGCTGCCTGCATCTTCAATTCCTGATTGCCTTAAAATCAATGTAGTTCCAATGGCTCCCGCAGATAAAACTACAGTATCAGCGTAAATTGATTCTTTTTTATTATCTTTAATGTAAGAAACACCTTTTACTTTATTATTCTCAGATATTACTTCAATTACTTCAGCGTCAGTTATTAATTTAGCTCCAGCTTCAACCGCTTCATCAACAAAGTCCTTTCCTGAAAACTTTGCATCAGCCGGACAACCAAATGCACATCTGCCGCATTGAACACAATCCTCCTCTCGAATAGCTTTAGGCATTTTGAGTGTGTTCAAGCCCAATTCATGACCTGCATCCAAAAACAATTGTGTTCCTCTGCCAATATGCGAATCGTCAAGTTGGTGAACTCCAACCAATTTTTCAACATAATCATATTCCTCAGTTAAATCAATGCCGAATTCGTGCAATTCCTCATCAAGGGCTCTAACCATGTTTGCCATTGACACGATTGTCGCCCCACCAATACATGTGGTTGTTAGTAAATCCACAGAATCATTGTACTCATCATAATAGTTAAATGCTTCACCCGATTTTATATAAGGTCCTTTCTCAATAATAGTAACTGGTATGTTTTCTTTTGATAGTTCACGAGCTATAATAGCTCCTCCAGCACCGGTACCAACAATAATAACCATTCAATCACCAAATTTCAAATTATAATATGTCAATTGTTATATTATACTTCAACACATAAATAAATTTTATTATAGATGTACTCCAATATAAATATTAGATTAATAATAATGAGGGATAGAATGGAAGAATACATTGATTTATTCGAAAAGATTATTACACAAACAATCCCTAAAGTAGATTACATAGACATCAGAGCCGGAAAAAGTGATAACACTTCCATATTGATGAAAGACGGAGATGTCGATGAAATCAACACCGGAATGAGCTTAGGAGCCAGAATAAGAGTGTTGAAAAATGGAGCATGGGGATTTGCATATACTACAGATTTATCAAAATTAAATGAAATAACAGATACTGCCATCCAATTATCAAATTCACTTACAGGAGACGTCAAGTTAAGTGAAAGTGAAATAATTAAAGATAAGGTGGCTGTTGATGTTAAAATACCTTTTAAAGATATTTCAATTGAAGAGAAAAAAGAAATCATGAAAGATGCAAATGATTCTGCTACAATTGAAAAGGTCAACAGTACCACCGTAAGCTATTCAGATGGTGAAATAAATGAACTGTTCATGAACAGCGAAGGCAGTCAAATTCAGACAATCACAAGCAAAGTGAGAATGGCCTTAAACGCATCTGCAACAGATGGTGAAATTATCCAATTTGGTCATGGAAGCCTTGGAGGAGTTAAAGGATTTGAAGTCATAGCTGATGAGGATATTGAAGAATTCGGTCGAAAAATCGGCGAAAAGGCTGTGAGATTACTTGATGCTGAAGCAGCACCATCCGGAATTTTCCCCGTAATAGCTGACCCCGAGTTAACAGGAGTTTTAATCCATGAAGCATTGGGACATGCCGTTGAAGGAGATTTGATACTTCAAAACGATTCAATCCTAAAAGACAAGATGGGGGATAAAATCGCGTCAGACATTGTAAACATATTTGATGATGCAAGCAGAAAGGATGGATTCGGATACTACCCATATGATGTGGAAGGAGTTAAAACCAAACCAAATCAGCTGGTAAAAGACGGGAAATTAATTTCCCTTTTAAATTCAAGGGAAACAGCATCAAAATTAGGAATGAAATCCTCAGGAAATGCAAGGTCAATAATAGCGGACCAGCCAATTGTAAGAATGAGCAATACATATCTGCAGCCTGGAGACAATAGCTTTGAAGAATTATTTGAAGACATACAAGACGGAATTTATCTGAAAGGTTCCAGAGGCGGACAGGTGGATACAGGTAAGGGAATTTTCCAATTCAATGCTGCGGAAGGATATCTGATTGAAAATGGTGAAATTTCAACACCTTTAAGGGATGTTTCATTATCTGGAAACATATTGGAAACCCTTAAAAACATTGACGCCATTGGAAATGACTTTAAGCTAAGTGTTGGTTTTTGTGGAAAAGATGGTCAAACCGCACCTGTTGGAGATGGCGGTCCACACACAAGAATTCTAAATGCAATAGTTGGAGGAATGGGATAATGATAAGTGATAGAGCTGGGCAATATTTAGTGAAAATAGCAAAAGATGCGATTGGACATTATATAGAAACAAAAGAGAAATTAGAAGTACCTGAAGATTATCCGATTGAATTAGATGAAAAATTAGGAGTTTTTGTAACATTAAATAAAAATAATGCACTGCGAGGATGCATTGGATATGCTGAACCAATTGAACGCGCAATTGCTGCAACAATAGATGTTGCTATTGCGGCTGCATTCAACGATCCAAGATTCAGTGCCGTGACTAAAGACGAATATCCTATACTTGATTTGGAAGTTACAGTTTTGACAAAACCTGAACTGATTGAAGTAGCCCATCCGAACCAATATTTTGATGAAATTGAAATCGGAACAGATGGTTTGATTATTCAAAAAGGATATTCAAGAGGATTATTGCTTCCGCAAGTGGCAACAGAAAATCTTTTTACTGTTGAAGAATTCTTAGAACACACCTGCATGAAAGCAGGAATCAGCGCCGACAGCTGGATGGATGAAAGCTGTGACGTGTATAAATTCCAAGGACAAATTTTCAAATAGTGGCGGTCATTTTTGTTCTGACATTCGACTGTTGGATAAAGAGATTAAAAAACTAGGTAAAAAGCTTAAAAAAGCATGAGAGTTTTATCTCTCATTTTATCTTTTTTTATTATTTAATAGTTCAAATTAAGCATTATTTCCCCATATTGTACATTAATTATACCTAATAACGTTCCAATGCAATATGGCATCATATTTGTGCTTCAGGAACCTTTTTGTAATTTGATGCATCCAGTTTCAGTTCAATTGGAGGGTAATCTAACTCTTCACCTGTCATTTCATGGGTTTCCGGGTTGAGTTTAACCTTTAAAGTTTTGCTGTTTTTGTTTTGTGCCCAGATTACATCGTTCAGTATTTGTTTCCCATCTTTGAATGCTTGAGTCTGCATATCATTACAGTATGAAGTGATGTAATTTGCTCGCGTATTATTGTCCTTCATTTTAGCTGCATTTGAGAGTACTTTGCTCATTCCAGCAAACATATTGCTTTCTGCATCATACCAGTAACTTTGCACAGGCTCACCATAATCTTCATAGTTTTCTGGTCCAATGCAGAGACTACTAAGTTCTTTAAAGACATAATACGGGTATTTATCTGTATCAAACTCACCTTCCTTCTCCGTAGGTTGATTGGCTCCGTAAGGCTCACTGACATTTATACAATCATTGGATATTGGTACAAACACTCCATAATTTGGCGGGCCGCAACTGACCCAACTAACATATGACATTTCCACAGGTAAATCTGGGAATACCTGTATCGCATGGGCACTTAGTGTTGTCTCAGTTCCAATCACTCTCATATCAATTCTACCGGTCTCATCAGGGGAATATTTTGTTCCTTCAAATCTATCTCGCAAGAGTTGGCAGACATCTTGTACTGAAACATCCTTATCTGGTGTGAAGCAAAGAGGATATCTAGCATTATGGTTGTAGTCTGCACTGAAGTTTGAAGGCGCTAGAATTTGGTGTCCAATCCAGGTTCTCATATGGGAGTATTCGGTTGTTGTCTGATTTCCTGAATAAGTATCAAACAAATTAACCTCATTATTTTTACCATGTGCCGCGAAGTTATTTTCCTCTGCTAGACTAATTAATTCTTTGGATGTGATGGAATCCTCATAGTCAGATAAGTACTCTAAGCTATACTCATTACCAAAGACTGATACTTTGTCAGCTGGCAATTTCACTGCAGCATACTGGTGTCCAGTATATATCTCCACATATCATACTTCGTTCTGATCAGCAATCATGGCAATATTGGATTCGCTACTTCCATACTTATCAATGGTTCCCAAAAGAACTTCGACTCCTTCCCTAGCTGTTTTGCTCTGACAGATAACAAGGTCCGAAGCTGCAAGTTCAGTAAGTCCATCATCTACTAAGGGGTCGCTTCCAATGAGGCATTGTTTGGAAAGGCTGTAACAGCCATAGTTATGGACACACCGTATTCATTGGTGCATGCAGTTGCATCACTGCACAGTTCGTTGTATGCCTGTGTGCTGTTCATAAATGGTGTAGAAGTGTATTTAAAAGTGGTTGCCGGAATTTCTGTTTTTATCTTTCCATCCGCGCTTATGGGCATTAGACGACCAAGCTCATTCTCTAGCCTAGGGGTCACTTTGATATGATTTCCCCAAACATCAGGATAGTCGTTTGACCGTGCAAAAATCACTGAACCGTCAGCACTAACATCTTTGCCCACATATATTCCGGTACATGCTGCGCCTGCAGGCATACTGCACAGTAGCAGTCCACAGAAAACCAGAACTATAAATTTTTTGGATAGATATTTTATTTCCAACTTAAAATCCCCCTTAAACAATCTTGGAAATGATTACACCCATTAAATAATATTGGGCACTGATTCATAAATTTTGTTTATTGAATTGAATAAAATCTTTAATTTTTTTTATTTAATTACCATATTTGTTATTAATTAATTTAAACGTTTTTGTTATATCCATTGAACTACTTCGACCTTGAAGAGATTGAGGCAGTCAGGAATGATATTTTCTGAATGCATAGGCAAGAATTGATCCTGCAAAATTCTGCAAGACAGAATAAAGCGCACCGGGAACAGTTGCCTGAGATAAGTTTGGAAAATGAGTTTTTGCAAGGCTAGTTGACAAACCTGAATTTTGAAATGCCAGTTCGATAGCTATTGTAATTATCTGTTTTCTGTCCATTCCTACAAGGCGGCCAATTCCAAATCCAATTAACATTGCAAGAATATATTGTAGGACAATGACAATGAGTATTATATAGGATGAAGTTAAAATAGCTTGTTTATTTGCTCCAATTACTCCTGCAACGATTAAACAAATTACAATAGATGATACTGTAGGCAAATAATCTTTTAATTTTTCACAAAAATTAGGGAATTTGTAATTCAATATTAAACCTAAAATAAGTGGGACAATCACTATCTGAACAATTGAAATGAACAAGTCAACCGGATTGAAATGAATCTGATTACCGATTAACAATAATGTGATTACTGGAGTTAATATGGGTGAAATCACAGTAGAAACTGCAGTCAAAGAAACAGACAATGCCACATCCCCTTTTGCAAGAAAAGTGATGACATCAGATGCTGTTCCCCCAGGCACAGTTCCAACAAGAATTAGTCCAACTGTCAAAGCAGTATCCAGGGAAAATGCACTTGCAAGAATAAATGCCAAAAGAGGCATTATGACATATTGTGCTGAAATTCCAGCTGCAATTTCCTTAGGATTCCTGAACACATTAATAAAGTCATCAACTTTCAATGTGGTTCCCATTGTAAAAAGAACAATACTTAAAAGTAAATTAATTATGTTGACACCATTATATTCACTTAAAACCCATTTAAATGAATTTGGATAAAGTAGAGAAATAGCTACCGCCAACAATATTACAATGAAAAAATATTTTTCAACAAATTCAAAAATCCCTTTCATATTTTAATTTTTGATTTAAAACATTAAAAAGGTATTTGATTGTCCGCCAAAAGTGATTTTAAGGTGATAGCAATATTAGGAGATTCCATTAATTGTGTTGTTTTTAATTGAAAAACTTTATATTATTTCATGAAACAAGAAATATGCTACTGAAATACATAACCTTATCCACAAATTTAATTAACCAACCCAATCTAAACTATAGTATAGAAATGTTGAGAGAAAAATAATTAATGATATTTAAAGTGATATAAATGATGGCTCCATCGGAAATATCAATCACTTATCAAAATACTCTAAAGTGTATAAATTAATATCACGATTTGAAATTTGATGAAATATGTTTTGAATAGTCAAGATGGTTGTTTATGTAAAATTTTGAAATGATGGTGTTTTAAAAGGATACTCTCAAACCTTTATTTTTCATTTTCTTTTAGTTTCTGTTCCAGCTTATCGACTTTATTTTTATATTCCTCTAATTCCTGTGATAACTCCATTATTCTTTCGGTATGAACATCAATAATATCCATATTGGTTGAAATGTCTTGCCTATTTTCCCGAACTTCCTTTTCAAGTTCTGTTGAAGCTTCCTCTTTTTTCTCAGTTAAAAACATGGTGAACAATAGCATTCCAAGCACTGCGGTGAAAGTCATTGGGGCATAAAGTGCATTGGCAATGACTAAACCCTGTCCTCCGGAACTTAAAACTGATATTATAAACATGTCAAATCCACTATAGAGAAACATCAGTAGCGCACCGTTGAATGGATTTAAAAACCGACCATCACTCCATTTATAGATTAATCCCCCTATAATACCACATAGTATTGTTGCAACGGAACATGAAAGGGCAGTAGGCCCTCCGAGGAAGTATCTCCAAACGCCGGAAATGAGTCCGACAGGGATTCCAACAAAAGGCCCTCCGAATAATGCTGCAATCATCACGACCAAGCTTCTTGCATTGGCAGGGACTCCGTTAACGCTTAAAGTGAAATATGATGATAAAATTCCAAGGACTGAAAATATGATGATTTGCCATATTATTGATTTTCTTGAAATCTTGCCTCTGACAGTAGCATTGAAACTTTTGGATTTGGTGGCTATGAATGTTAAAATCAATATTACTGACAGCATCCTAAACATTTCCAGAAATGGAGCCCATAAAGACTCTCCATTTGTAGATTTGTTAAAATAAGAAACTGTAATACTCAACAAGCCAATAATTACCAGATAAGCGATTTCATAAATGGATCCATCAGTAATCTCTTTAAGTCTTGGAAGTCGGGTTGAAATAAATCCTAAGATAATAATTGCTGAGATAATGGTGCCCGCCTCATGCAATATAGAAATATTTACATGTTTTACAATAGTCATATATTCAAATAGGTTAATGAAAAGGAGAAGATTGAATATAAACAAAACTGTCAATATGACTGCTATTTTTCTATCATTATGTAGGTTATTTTTTAATCGGTCAATCATAGAACTTCCAAGTAATATTTTTATAGTTTCTCATATTTAATTGTCTAATATAATATGTGATTCCATTGATTAATTATGGAATCTTTTCACTCAATAATTCAGTTATAGATTAATCCTTAAGGAATGTTGTAAGCATTATACTTTTCAGCGATTTCATCAACTGCTTCATCTTTAGAATTTCATCTAAAGTTTTTTTTGAACATGATTTTTTATATCTGTGCTTCCTTTTTTAAATCCAATTCCATACTGCTCATAGAATAACGGCTCGTCAAATTAAATATAAACACTTTATTAAATTAAATACATGAAAAATAATATTCAAGCAGCAGGTCAACCCCCTAAATTTTATTAAAATAATTAATCAAAGAATTAGAATAAACGAAAAAATATTCAATGAAAAAAAAATTAGAAAAAATCTTAGCTTGACAGCATTGAACCTTATCCACAAATTAATTAACCAATCAAAACTAAACTATATTATAGAAATGTTGAGAGAAAAAATAATTAATTGATATTTAATGTGATATAAATGATGACACCATCGGAAATATCAATCACTTTTCAAATGTTCATCATTAACATTTATAATTATCAAAATATTAGTAGGAATAACGAACTTTGAATTTTTTGAAAAATACACATTTTACATTTGGAGTCCATCTTTATGAGATTATTTGTTGGCAATATAGGTAATGCAGTAAAGTATGCATTAAGCGATAGAAAGGGAATCCTAGTAATCAGTGCCCTGATGGCAATTACCTCCATTGCCACTGCAAACCAGCATCTCAACTCATTCTGGAGAATGTTGGCTGTAACTCTGCTTATTGTTATGGGATACGGGTCATATGTCTCATGGTATACTCTTAACGGTTCGGATGAACATCCAAAAATCAACAATTTAAAAAAGCTAATCTGGGAAGGCTTTAAAAAATCCGCCCTTACATTTATCTATTCCATACCCCTGACATTCTTTGTTCATATGGCAAAAGTGAACATGAACGGAAACATTATACTTTCAGTAATAGGCATTATCCTATTTGTACTGACATATCTCTGTTTTATCGCAGGATCGTTAAACAGATACCTGCATAAAGGAAAATTTACAGAGGCTTTCAATCTCCGTGAAATATGGAATTTAGCATGCCTGTTTGATATTAAATCTTTTATAAGAGTTGTAAGTGCAGTTATAATCTCACAGATATTTGCAATTACAGTCATTGTCGGATTCAGTGACGGATTCGATTTGATTGAACTTGTAAAGTCACTTTCAACATTCTTTTTGGCACCGTTTTTCTATATTTCTGCCAAAAGATTTGTTGGTTTGAATGTCCGTGAACTTCTTAATAATACTCCAATATAATCATCTCCATTATTAGACATATCCATAAATTTAATTAACCTGCCAAATCTAAACTATAGTATAGAAATGTGAGAGAAGAATAACTAATTGATATTAAAAGTGATATAAATGATGATACCGACAATACCTACTCCAGAAGAATTATTAGACAAGGGATTTAGTAGGGGTAAAAAGCAAGCAGACTTAATCAGGTCTCAGAAAATCCCTAAACATTTAAAAGGCAAAAGAATAGAAGAGAGAAGAGTTGTCACTTCATGCCAAGTTATTAAAGACAAATTGAAATCAATTATCGATGCAGTTCCGGAAATTGAGGAACTCCACCCATTCTATCAGGATTATATCGACATCACTGTTGGTGTGGATGATATGAAACAATCCTTAGGAGCTTTAAATTGGGCTTATGGAATCATTACCCAACTTGAAAAGGAGTATGGTGCCAAAATCAGGAAAAATCCTTCTGAAAAGGCAACTGCAATACAAAAGCAAGCATACGGAAGAATATCTTCTGTTGTGAATAAAATCAAAAAGGATTTGGACTTTTTGGATTTTGCAAAACAAAACTTAAGAAATATGCCTACAATTGATTTTGACGCAACCACAATAGTCATTGCCGGTTTTCCAAATGTAGGAAAATCAACCCTTTTAAGGCAAATTACCGGTGCTGATCCCCAAGTTGCAAATTACCCATTTACAACAAAAGGTATTCAAATCGGCCACACTGAAATACATTGGAGAAGCATACAGATTATAGATACTCCCGGACTGCTAGACCGGCCTGTTTTGGAGATGAACGATATTGAGATGAATGCTATTGTTGCGCTTGAGCATTTGGCCGATGCAATCCTGTTTATTTTTGATGCATCAGAGACATGCGGCTTCCACCTGGAAAACCAATATAACCTGCTTAAGCAAATCGAGAAAATATTTGCTGAGATTCCTGTGTATTACTTATTCAATAAAATGGATTTAGTGGAAGATAAGGAATATCTCAACCAGTATATAGATGATGAAAACAAATCCATCTTCATTTCAGCCATTGAAGGCGAAGGTGTTGATGAAATCAATAAGGTCATTCGCTCCATTAAAAAAATAAACCGAACTCCCGAAGAAGAGGAAGATGATGACTATTATTGATTAAATTGTGCTCTGGAAAATGAAAATTCATTTCCAGAAATGCAATTACTCTTAATTTTTAATTAAATGTAAAATTATATCCTCAAAAAAGTTTTTAAACAAGAAAAATAAATTATTTAAATGAAAAAAATAGACAAAATAGGAGACGGATTAAATGAAAATTACAGTTGCAGGTGTGGGATATGTAGGGCTTTCCCTTGCAGTTCTACTCGCTCAAAAACATGACGTTACAGCAATCACAACAACAGAATCAAAAGCAGAAAAGCTTAATCAGTTTATTAGCCCTATTCAGGATGATGAAATAGAAAGATTCTTTAAAGAGGCACGAGAGGGTGAAAGAAAACTTAACCTTCATACAACTACAGATAAGGAATCCGCCTATAAGAATGCCGAACTTGTTATCATTGCCACACCAACAAATTATGATGATGTCAATCATTTCTTTGACACCTCCGCAGTGGAAGATGCGATAGAATGGACTCTTAAGGTCAATCCCGATGTCCTTATGGTTATCAAGTCAACAATACCTGTCGGATATACAGAATCTGTGCGTGAAAAGTATGGAATTAAAAACATTATATTCAGCCCAGAATTCCTTCGTGAGTCAAAGGCGCTTTATGACAATCTTCACCCAAGCCGTATAGTCGTTGGATGTGATGATGACCAAAAAGAGGAATGCCAGATGTTTGCAGACCTTCTCCTAGAAGGTGCAAGAGAAGAAGAAAAAAGAGCTGGTTGTCCTGAACAAGACATTCCAGTATTGCTTGCTCATTTAACAGAATCCGAAGCCATAAAGCTTTTTGCAAACACTTACCTTGCCGTGAGGGTAAGCTACTTCAATGAACTTGATACATATGCCCAGACAAAAGGTCTCGACACACAGATGATTATAGACGGTGTTTGTATGGATCCCCGTATTGGCGGACATTACAACAATCCATCATTCGGATACGGAGGATACTGTTTGCCTAAAGATACAAAACAGCTGTTAGCAAACTATAAAGATGTTCCGCAGACCATGATAGAGGCTGTTGTCCATTCAAATGTAGTGCGTAAGGATTTCATTTCAGACCAGATTATTTCAAAAAATCCCGAAACAGTCGGTGTCTATCGCCTTACCATGAAGAGTAACAGTGACAATTTCCGCGCATCTGCTATCCAAGACGTTATGAAAAACATAAGGGCAGAAGGAATTCCTATTATTATCTACGAACCGACACTGGATGATGGAAGCGAATTCTTCAGGTCTGAAGTGGTGAATGACATTGACCGTTTCAAAAGCGAAAGCGATGTAATTCTCGCAAATCGCTTTGATTCAGACATCCTCGGTGACGTTGTGGATAAGGTATATACAAGAGATCTCTTTAGAAGAGATTGAAATAATTAGTAAAAAAAACTATCTTCGTTGAATAGTGCTTAAATTAAAATTAAGCACTCTCATTTTCTTTTATTCTTAATTTATCAAATTATGCATAGCTATCTAAACATTGCCTGCAAACTTAAGCAATATTCATCTTCCATATAACAAAACAACTATAGTTCGAAATTAAAGCTTACTGCTGTAAATTTCATGCCGCTGTCCCTGATTTTTTTAGATTTTATTTCAACATCCCCGTATTTCTTTAAGAAAGTATTAATCTCTCTTGAGACAGCGTTGTAATTTTTTCTGTCATAAACCCTGTAGTTTCCCATGAATTTGACTGTCTCAGCTTTATTGAGAATGTTTACTTTATCCATCCTGAATGATTCGTTGTTTTTCTCTAAAACAGAGTTAATTTTGGTTACTATCTCCTCTTTGATTTTCGCTTTTTCCTCTTCGCTAATCATGATATATCCCCCATTTATCAGTGAACATCCACATTTGGCTATCCCCAATCTTCGAAAACTCACTGGTTAAATAAATAAATTAATCATCAGTAATATTTATTTTACTTACTTAATAGTTATATATCATTATTTTTAAAATTTGTGCAGGGTTATGATATGTGAAGGAGAAACCGAATATGATAATGCCTTCCGGCAGCAATGGCTCCAGACCTGCAAAACCGAATAAATGGAAGAATATACGTAAAAAACAATACATCTGTCCAGAATGTGGGAAAACAGCACCACAAGTTTAGAAAATTTTATAAAAAGATATTCTAATTATACACTGCCAATTTGCAAAAAATCATTAGAATATGAGTCCATTGCTTATTTATCCTACCAAAAAAAGGCAGAACAAATCAGATGGACACGAAGAAATGCTGTTGACAATCTCAACTAAAATTACACAAAATCATGACGATTTTTGACGGCGCCTTTAAAACACTTATTTTTTTAAAATTAGATTAATTAGTTATTTTTAAATTATTTTAAGATGTAAGTGGGCACTTACACTCGAAAAACTTTATATATGGTCTTGAATAAACTTACAGTGAAAAATACAAGTTTCAAAAAATAAGAAAGGTGTTAATATGAAAAAATTTGCATTAATCACATTTTCATTATTGATTTTAATTATCGGTGTTGGCATTGCTTCAGCAACAGATATTAATGGTACCATTGATGATGCATCCCTCCATGCAATTAATCATCAATGTAGTGTAGATGAAATAGATAATACTGTTCAAAATGACACCAATGATAACAGCATTATTTCTGTTGGAAATAATGCAGATGTTAATGGCACTATTGTCAATAGCAACAGTTCCACCGCTGCAGTTGGGAATTCAAATCAAAATCCTATAGACCAAAAAGTAGTTCCAACCGTTGGTGTAAAAAATCCAAAACATATTGATTTAAGTCCTGAAAATCAAGATTCTCTTAAAAAAGACATTGCAAAATATAACAAATACTTCCAAGATAATCATTTAAAAACAATGTCAAACGGTAAAAAATTCTCTAAAATGGACTTGATTTTAGAGATTTACAAACACTATTCATTTGAAGACACTGTAATAATCGCAACCCATGTATTAAGGGATGGAGGATTAAAAATATCCTTCAGTGAAGTGGAAGCCATGATGTACCAAATGATTGACGGATCAGTATATACAGGTTCCAAAGAAATGAACGGTTCCTATTATAAGGATGAAATGCACAAAGCAGATGAATTACACAAGTCAATCGACAATGAATCCAAAAAATACATAGAACTCTTCAATAAACAGAATGGAAAGGCTTTTATAGAACGTCCTGATCTGCATTACTCATATCTTGATTTGATTTTAGATGTTTACAGGAATCATTCCAGCATTGAAGAAACAATATTGATTGCTACTCATACTTTGAAGAATTGCGGTTACAATGTCACTGCTGCATCCATAGAAGAAACCTTTAATCAAATGATGCATGCATCAATCAAAACAAATAGCAGTCAGTTTACTCCGCTTCAGTATTTCCTTTTCTTTACTGAATTAAAAATTATGCATGAACAGGGCCTTGCCCCTGAAGCTTTTGGTTCCACAGGTACCGGATTTCCTGTACAGTTATAATATAACAAGAAATTATTATGTTTAATTAACTAGGATTTTTTCCTAGTCCTTTTCTTTTTTTATTTTTACATTTTAAATTAAATGCTTATTTTTGAGAATTTTAGCCCGACTTTTGAAAAAATTTCATGAAAAATTAAAAAAATATGAAATTCAATGAAAGAGATTAGATAAAAACAATTAATACATTATCAAATCTTTTTAGTGAAAAATATTCTTACCCTAAGGACATCATAAAAAATTGCATATTTACTTCCTACTAAGAACAATTTCAACAAATTATAAAGTAGGATTTTATTTAATTTTAGCAATCAAATAATCCCCATTAATAATACCAATGAAATAAATCATAAATTTTATAAAATAACACCTTATTTATATGAAAAACCAAAGATTAAAAGAATTATTTTTTAAATAACTTTTAGTTATAAAAATAGAAAACTTTATATAGTAACAAAAAGTAAATAAAATACATTCATGCAATTCATCAAAATAAGGAGCGTGAAAATTATGGTAGATAGCGAAACTATTGAAACCAAAATCTCTGAAGAAAATGAAGAAACCGAAGAAAAATTTGATGAAACCAAAGACAAATTCGAAGATAAAAAAGATGAATTTGGTGAAAAATTCGAAGAAACCAAAGAAAAAGGCAAAAATATTGCAGACAATGTAATCAGTGATTTATACAAAAGCATTGACGAATTTAAAGACAGCCTTAAAAACATGCAAAAAACTGCAGATCAAAAATACAACGATTACAAAAAAGCAACCGTGCAAAGTTTGGATGCTGACTTAATCGAAACTGAAGATGTTTACTACCTTAAAGTAGCTGTTCCAGGAATCAGCAAAGAAGATATTTCCATTGAAGCTGGAGACAATGACATTACTGTTGAAGCAACCTTCAAAGCATACATTGAAGAATTTGAAGAAGATGAAACCGCAGAAGTAATTGCATCTTCCCTAAAAGCAGGAACCTGCGTAAAAACTGTAAGATTTGAAAACAGCATCGATATCGAAAACATCACTGCTAAATTCAACAACGGAACCGTTACCGTAAGCATTCCAAAATTAGTTATACCAAAACATAAAGTAAATGTAGAATAAATTCTACATTTTTATTTTTCTTTTTTTAAAAAAAATAATAAATTTTTAATATCTGACTTTTCCAATGTGTCTTGTTGCACCAGGATCTTCACCGTTGAAGTGAGCCAAATAATATACAAACCATTCTAGCGGAATTACCAATATGAACGGTGACAACAGCTTATCCACATCAGCGTAATCTTCCAGATTATATATTATTGATTTCAACTCCAAGTTTTCAGAAAATTCAACGGCCTTTTGGGTTATTTCATCAGATTCAAAATCGGATTTTAAGAATATTATTGGAACATCCTTCTCAGCCCTTTCAATCAGACCATGCCTAAATTCGGCAGAATATTCCGGACAAGCGTGTTTGACTGCCCCTTCCATAAGCATTGTCATGGCCAATTTATAAGCAAGCCCGAAGTTAGGACCACTGCCCAGACAGTAGAAAATGTCTTCATCTTTAAACTCTTCAGCCAAAGCTTTGTTTTCACCTTCAGTCAAGAGCAACAATTTCTCCAATATTTTCGGCATTTCAGACAACTGAGCCAATAATTCAGTTTTGTTTTCATAATCTGATGCCTTAAATAAAATCTGATATAAACATGCCAGTTGAGTGATATAGGTTTTTGTACCTAAAATGGCCGTTTCTGTCTCACACCGGGTTGTAATCGGAGTTTTAGCTTCTTTAATCATTGAACTTTCAGGTTCATTTGAAATGGAAACAGTATGAATGCCATATTCATTTGCCCTTCTGAGTGATGCCAAAGTGTCAGCTGTTTCACCAGATTGAGAAGTGAAGATAGCTATTGTATTCTCATCTTTTTGTAGTTTCTTATTATAGAAAAATTCATAACCTGTGTAAACTTCCAAGTCAATGTTGGTGGAAGACATCCTTATAGCATCCCTAACACTGTAACAAGTTGAAATTGAACTGCCGCAACCAATCAGATAAACTTTATCCGCATCAGCGACTAATTCTGAAACTTCATCCATTGTGGATAGCTCACTATGAAAAGTTTTCGTAAGGGATTCAGGTTGCTCCATCATCTCATCATACATTTTGTATTTCATTTGCTAAACTCCTTAAAAATTAATTAACAATATTAATATGTTGTTAAAACATATATAAAAATGTTTTTTAATTAAATAAAAATAATGATAACTATGGAAGTTGATTTAAGTTTAATAGGAATGGAAAAAGGAAAACAGTATGAAACAATCATTACTACAAATGATTGTGAAAATCTTCAAAATGCCGCACCCATTGGAGTATTGTGTGCCGGAAAGGACATTATTTTAAACCGCATTTTCAAAGGAAGCCACACACTGGAAAACATTATCGCCCAAAAGGAGTTTGTAGTCAACATCACACATGACCCCGAATTATTCCTAAAATCAACATTTGGAAATTTGCCTGAAAGTTATTTCAATGAAGACAATACCCTGAAATGTGCTGACGCCTATTTTAAATGTGAAGTAATCAGCTTAAAAGAGGCCGTCAAACAAAGTGATCCAATCAAAAAGAAAGGCGAAGCCATAGTTATAAAATCAAAAGTAATCGAATTGGTCATCAACAAACCTACCAATGCATTCAATAGAAGTTTCGGTTGCGTTATAGAAACCTTAGCGAATTTTTCACGTTTTGATTTGGTTGATGAGCCTCAAAAAGAATATTATTTAACCAGATTTAGAGAATGCAGCCGTATTGTAAATAAAGTAGGTTATAAGCAGGATAAAATTGCAATGGGAGAAATAAAAAAAGAATTGGAAAAAAGGGGATATGAACCCTAATCTCTTATAACATCCATAAATTCAAATGCATCACCATCAAACAATCCCTTATCAGATAGTTTAATAGAAGGAATTACCAATAGGGACATGAAAGCCATTGTCATGAATGGTGAGTCTAGGTCACAGCCCAGCCCAATTGCCCTTTTATGCAATTTTTCAAGTTTGTCGGAAACTTCATAAACATCTTCATTACTCATCAAACCAGCAATCGGAAGAGAAAGTGACTCTTCGAAGTCATCACCGACAATAGCAAGTCCGCCCATATTATCAATAACTATATTGGCTGCTTTAGCCATCATTTCAGAATCGCATCCGATTACAACAATATTATGTGAATCATGAGCTACAGAGGATGCAATAGCTCCATTCTTAAGATTAAATCCAGTGATAAATGCATTTGATACATTATTACCACCGTATCTTTCAACCACCGCTATTTTCAATACATCCTGAGAAGTATCTGCCTGGACTTTACCATCTATGCATTTCAGTTTAGCTGTTTTCTTTTCAGTTAAAAGTTCACCATTGAAACATTTGATGACATTAACTTCACAATCATCCCCTTCAAATGATATTTCAAAGTCTTCAGCTGTCTTTTTGGAAGCATTGATTGAATTTTTAGGTGAAACTTCCTCCACATCAAACAAAACATTCTCACCATCAAAAACGCATTCCCCATCGATGTAGGTCTTCAATACATTGAAGTCATATAAATTGTCGACAATTATAAAATCAGCTTTAGCTCCAACTACAATTGCCCCTCCATTAATTCCATAGTGATTTGCAGGATTGATTGTAACAAGCTGAATGGCTTTCATAACATCGATTCCTATCCTAACTGCCTTTTCAAGGGATTTGTCAAGGTGGCCTTCAATCAAATCGTTAGGATGTTTGTCATCACTTACAATAAATTCAAATATCGGAGTTGGCAATCTTCTCCAGATTACCTCCATAGGCACCAAACCAAATATTTTTTGGTTTCTCAATATGTCAATCTTAGTCGGAATATCCAATAGAGCCTCCATATTTTTAGCAGATGACCCATCACGAGCCATAATTTTCATGCCTTTAAGTGTTTTGTCCATAGCTTCAGAGAAATAACTGCATTCATGTTCAGTTGATATACCTTGTGCTACATATAAATCTAATTTTTCCCCATTTAACAGAGGAGCATGACCGTCAATAGGTTTTCCGGATTGCCTTGCAACTTCCAATTTTTTTAGAACTTCCTCATCACCGTTGATGACACCAGGATAATTCATCATTTCACCAAGCGCAACCATCTCATCTTTTTTGAGCAAAAATTCTATATCGTTATGGTCTAAAACTGCACCCGATGTCTCAAAAGGAGTTGCAGGTACACAAGAAGGTGCTGTAAAATAAAAATTGAATGGAACTTTAGATGCATTATCTATCATGAATTCAATAGCATCAATTCCACCAACATTTGCTATTTCGTGCGGATCACAGACAACAGAAGTGGTACCATGGCGAACCGCAATCTTAGCAAACTGCTGTGGAGTCACCATACTGCTCTCAATGTGGATATGCGAATCAATCAAACCTGGAAGAATAACACCTTCAACATCTATTACCGTATCCTCCTCTAGAAAAATTAACTCAATCTCCTTGAAGATTCCATCTTCAACAACCATTCTAACCGGATAAATAGCTTCAGTTAAAACATCCAACATATAAGCTGTGAATTCCATTTTTACTCCTCCTGCAATGCATTATACAGAAGTGGCAGGAATGTTCCAATATCTGTAACAATACCTACTACCTGTGCACTTCCCCTATCGGACAATTTTGTAACTGTAGATGGGTTGATGTCTACACAGATACTTTTAACTCTTGAAGGGAGCAGGTTTCCGGTTGCAATGGAATGGAGCATTGTTGCAATCATGATAACCATATCCACTTCCTGTGCGTATTTTCTCATTAGCTTTTGAGCTTCAACTACATCAGTTATGACATCCGGAAGAGGCCCATCATCACGAATAGATCCGGCAAGAACAAATGGAACATCGTTTTTGATACACTCATACATTATTCCTCCTGTTAAGGTTCCATCCTCAACTGCCTCCCTTATTGAGCCTGAACGGTTGATTCTATTGATTGCCCTCATATGGTGAGTGTGACCATGTGCAACAATTTTTCCGGTTTCCACCTCAATACCCAAAGAGGTACCAAAGAGATTTGACTCAATGTCATGAGTTGCTAAAGCGTTTCCGGCCATAATAACATCTATGTAACCGTCTTTAACTAAAGAGGCCAAGTATTTTCCAGAACCTGTGTGCACAATAGCAGGACCTCCGACTATACCGATTTTTCCCCCTTTAGCTTTGATTTCCCTCATTTCTTTTGCAATACCATTGATTAGATTCATTAATGGCTTTTCAGAGGATACCTCACTGTTCATGAATTCAAATACCTGCTGTTCATCTCTTGACCTGTGAGGAGGTGTTACCTTAACACCATCAAGGCCAACAACTATTTTATCGCCCACTTTAATATCTGCTATTGGCTTTACAAAAGCCCTATTTTGCTCTTCGTCAACGACAACCAAACAGTCCATTTCAATTTCTTCAACAGGAATCCAGTTGCCTTTGTAAAAAATATGAGTGGTGTGATTGGATGATGAATAAAAACCTTCAGGAGCAACTTTATCTTTAGATGCCGCCACAAGATTAACTTCCTTAATCTCATCGATTGATGCACCTAGAACAGACAGTTCATCTAAAATGGACTCTAACAATTCGGGAGAATCTGCTTGAACTTCAATTTTTGCATGACTTACATCGGATTTTTTGCGTCCAACATCGATTTCCAATATATCAAATTCCCCACCTTTGTCCATAATTATGCCCATTGTTTTAGTCAATGTCAATGAGTCGATAATATGGCCTGAAAGCTCTATAATTCTTTTATCCATAATATTAATGCTCCAATTAGTTAATATTATAAATATATGTTTTGGTGATATTTAATGATTGTTATGGTTGAAAAAAAGAAAAAAATAAGTTGAAGTCCTGATTGGCCAATCCTAAAAAAAAGATTATAACCAGGATGCGAAATTACCTGCAATTTCCCGAATATTCTTTTTTAAATAGACATTTGAAACATAAGCGCAGATTATTCCCAAAATAATCAACAATAGAATCTGGCCGCCAAAAAACCATTCATAAAGTCCTGCTACAAAGGAACCATACCAAAATTCAACCAATGGATTTTCCAATATTCCCAATATTAAACCCACAATTGCACCCATCACAATTGCATTGGCTTCATTATCGACAAGTCCCGCGAAAAATCCGACGCTGATAATAATTGCTATGATAAATGAAACCCATGAAAATCCAATCAGCAATCCTAATGAGGACAATATAATAGAGACTATTAACGTGATTACTGTCGGTTTTAAGATTGTGTTTAAATTGATTTTATCCACAAAACCTTTATCAGAATCAGATGACTGAATCATTTCTTTGGTTTTTTCTCCAGTGAATATATTAGAGCCACATTCCGGACAGAATGTGGTGCCCTGATTCACTATAAATCCACAATTAGGACATTCCTTATTTATCTCAGGCTGTTTCTGTTCTATTTTAGCGCCGCAAGTCGGACAAAATAAAACATTTTCCGGAATTTCAGACCCGCAGCCTTCACATTTTGGAACTTCGTTAGCCTCATCCACTTTATTTCCGCATTTATCACAAAATGCGGCATCTTCTTTTAAAGTTGCACCGCAATTACTGCATGTTATATTATCACCGGATTGCGGTTCCGGCGATTCAGCAGCACCGGTTAAATCGTTTCCACAATTTGGACAGATGTTCCAATCACCGGTTATATCAATTCCACAACGATTACATTTAGCCATATTTTACACCAATTAACCGAATAATAAATCTTTCTTGAGTTGATCAAACTCTTCCTGGGTTATTGCACCGCTTTCGAGTAATTCTTGGTATTCTTTAATTTGTTGAGCTTTAGTCGGCTCGCCAGATTGGTTTTCAATAACCACAGTTTGAGGTTTATCTCTTAAAGCCTCATATAAATCCACTAAATTTTGACCGAATTCATAACTTGGAAGTCTGATTTCATAAGAGGTGTTATCAACCAATTTTATCAATAGCCTATCAAACATGTCCGCACTGTCATTGTTGGCAACCATATCCTTAAATCTTGTTGCTTTAAGAGAAGCTATTTTATTTTGGATATCCCTTCTGATATCATGCGGAGATGTCCAAGCCCTTTTTGTAATATCCTCATATCGGCTTTCATCACCTAATCTTTTAGTGACCCTCATTGAAACAATTTTATCAAAATAAAAATTATTTATACCCGCATTGACTTTTTTAAAGTCCCTGTTATCAATTTCCATGAAAACAAATTTATTTTCTTTGATTAAGAAAAATCCATCAATTTGAGTTTCATTACCTATGAAATTACCCGGATTATAACCTGAAACCCATTTATTAATTGTTTTGTGTTTTGATGATGATTTTTCCAACATGTTGAAACGTTCAACACTGGTCAGGAAATAATCTTCATCCTTAATTCCAAATTCCTCTGCAAGCTTATCATATCTGGCAAGAACTTCATCACGCCTAGCATTCCATTCCTGCTGCCTGAATGAGACAGATGCCCCACTATCCAATTTGTGGCCACATTCAACACAGAAATTTGTGTTTTTGGAGTTTTTGGTTCCGCATTTTGGACAGACATCCGAATTGCTTTCATATTTTTCTACTTTCTCACCACAGTTAAAGCAAAAGTCAGATCCAACAACTTCCGCTCCACAGTTACTACATTTAACCATTCAATCACCTACTGTTGATTAATTGTTTTTCTAATCCTATTTCCCCAATCCTTTTCTTCAATGTCATTTACAGTGCTTTGAAGATTATTGGATACATCAGATATGGATGAATTCAAGGCATTGATCTTATTGTCCATAATATCAATTTCCAATTTCATGAACCCCTTTTCAATGTCTGTATAGGTTTTAGAATTCTCCTCTGAAATCATTTCAATGCCATTTCCCTCGTTTAGCATATCCATCAATCTTAGGAACACATGTTCCTGGTGCTGCTTTTCATATTCCTTAATATCTGAAACGCTGTAAACCTTATCCAATAACATTTTAATTACATTAATGAAATCTTCCCTGTCTGAATGACCATTAACATTATTTGGAAGAATATCAGTTTTTAGCAGGAATACTGAATCGATTTCTTCGCCTTCTTTTAAAACTAAGGAATATCCCTTATTTTCAATGTAAACTAAAGCGATTGATTTTCCGTCATAAATATCAACTTCAACTTTAGCGAACTCTTTTGGTATAGATAAAAAATCCAAATTACGCACTAACATTTAATCACCTTAACACTATTTAATGAAATCTTTAGCAAATTTTCCAATTAAATAAATTACAAGACCAATAGCAGCTATAATAAATATTATACCAAAAATATAGCCAATCAATCCAATAAAAATAGGAAGAACGTACCTAAGAGTAGAAATTACAATAATCAGTATGATTATTGAAATGACAATTCCCAAGCCCAATCCAAAATTTTCAAAGATTTCACCAATATCCATTTTATCACCTATTTAAATTCAACAGAATCTGCATATCTTTTCAAATCATCAAGATGGTGTCCACCAACAAAAACAGCTTTGCTTCCATCATCATTTTTAACGCCTACAAGATATGGAGGCATCACTTTCATGCCAAGGTCATTAGTTAAAACCAATGAATTTCCATCATCCTGAACTACTTGGTAAAAATAAGATGTTGTAAGGTCATTGACTGCATGCTGCCATGCATTTGATTCCCCTTCCACCAGATAAGAATCATTATAATAAAAAATCATGATGTCATCCTGTTCCAGTTCACAACCAGTATTATCATCCAAATATTCCCTTGAACAACCCAATGCCCCATTTGGAAGGCAATATGCCACATCCGTAAAATGTTGGCCTGCAGGAATGTCCATTGTAAACAATCCGTCGAAATCCTGATTGGATTTAAAGGAAGTTACAGCCATTATGGAAGTTAAAGCCAATATAATCATCAAAATTAAAATAACCTTTTTGTTCATGAACTCCACCTCATGTGTATACCTAATTATGTTACACACATAATATAAACATTGCTATTAGCATGCTAATATCATATACATATCCATAAAATAGCTAAAGTTTATAACTAAAATCATGAATAAAAAGGATGACATGAGCATAATTTCATTACTTGCAAGGTCAAAAAAGAGAATCAACGTTTTGAAATCACTTGAAAATGAAGATAAGATACCTTCAAAAATCAGTAAAGACATTCACGATAACAGCAATCATGTATCCAAATACTTAAAGACCCTAAAGGAAGCCGAACTTGTGGAATGTCTTAATGAAAATGACAAAAGATACAGATTCTACAGCATCACCGATAAAGGCAAATACTACTTGGATAAAGTTGAAAAAGATTATAACGACTAATTTTAAAAAAAAAGAAAAAATTAAACTCACATCTGTGAGTTTAAAGTCCGAAGAACAGGTATATTATAAATACTATTACAAGTATCCACATACCCCAACTTAATTTATCTTTATTAGCAGCAAGACTTGCGATTGCATAAACAACGAATCCCCATGCAATACCTAAAGAAATGGAGTATGTTAAAAGCATCATAATAATTGTCATGAATACGGAAGCTGCAACGACTAAACTGTCCCATTGAACTTCTTTCAATTGCACAATCATTAAAATACCTACAATCACTAATGCGGCACATGTAACCGGAGAAGTGAACAATGCCAATATCAACGGAGTGAAGAATATTGATAATATGAATAAAATACCGGTGACAATAGCTGTTAAACCTGTTTTACCGCCTAAACCAATACCTGTTGCACTTTCTACATATGCAGTAACTGTACTTGTACCGAATATTGCACCAATAATACCTGCAACAGCATCTGCTAAAAATGCGTTTTCAATACCTACAGCCTGACCTTTTTCATCGATGAATCCGCATTGTCTACCTAATGCCATCAAAGTTCCTGTTGTATCAAAGAATGTAACGAATACAAGTGAGAACAGCATCATAATCAAGTTTGGAATATTAGTAAATAACTGTCCGAATCCACGTACAAATCCTCCGAATAAGGATAAATCAAAACTGGTAGTGATGAATTGTGCCGGAACAGAAGGCATCAACATGTCACCCGCACCGAATCCTAATGCAGTAAATATTATACCCACTATAGCTGTAACAACCAATCCGACAAATACTGCAGCAGGGAATTCCCTTACATATAAAATCAAGGTAATTACAATACCTATCAATGCAAGAAGTGCCGGAGCGGCCATAAGGTTACCCATGGTAACGAAAGTTGATGGATCAGCTACAATAATGCCTGCACCTTTCAATCCTAAGAATGCAAGGAAAAATCCGATAGCAGCACCGATACCGAGTTTTAAATCAAGAGGAATTGCATTTAAAATAGCTTCCCTTAAACCAGAAATAGTAATAATTAAAAAGATTATGCTTGAAATGAATACTGCTGCAAGTGCAGTTTCCCAAGTGTTTCCCATTGTCAATATAATAGTATATGTAAACAATGCATTTAGTCCCATACCTGGAGCTAATCCGACTGGATACTTAGCAACTAGCCCCATAATTATACAAGCTATACCGGAAGCAACAGCTGTTGCGAATAATACTCCGGTAGCAGGCATTCCCCCATCCGCCAAGATGACAGGGTTTACACCTAAAATGTAAGCCATAGCAAGAAATGTGGTGATACCTGCAATGATTTCAGTTTTGAAATCAGTTCCATTTTCCTTAAATTTGAAAAAATTGTCCAACATATAACACCTCATCAGAAAAACGTAATAATTCCGATATAAATATTTATGTAAAATTAGTGTTATAATATTATCGATAATTTTTCATGATTAATCATGAACTGAAAAGATTATAATAACGAAAAAGTTAAAGTTTTAACGCGTTGTTTGGACAATCATGAATACATCTCAAACATAAGATGCATTCAGTTCCATTTTCCCTTTTTCTGGAATTATTTAGCATGTCCACATCCATTGGACAGTTTTTGATGCATTTTCCACATACATTGCATTTATCGTTGTTAACAGTAACTCTTAAAAGTGAGAAGTAACTGGTGAATTTAAAAAATACAGTTATTGGACAAACATATTTGCAGAATGCACGATTGTCCTTTAAATGATATGCCAATGCAACCCCTACAATGTAATACAGGATATTTCCGGCAAGGAATGTGTAGAATATTATTTCATCCAAGTTATTCATTTTGAATATGAACAGTAAAACTACAAAACAAAGGATTGCCACAAACAGAACATATCTAAAGTAACCCCAGTTTTTTCTTTCATGATTTGGGGTCTTGTAAGGCAGCAAATCAAATATCATTGCTGTCCAACATGCATATCCGCACCATCCCCTTCCAAAGAGAAACGGTCCGGCAATTTTGGCAATCAAAAAGTGAATTACTGCAGCTTCAAAAACACCTAAAAAGAGATAATACCAAAAGCCCGAAAGTGACAGACTTTCATGCCCTAAAATGCTTACGTAAAACAGCAAATATGATCCGACAACAAGCATTATCAAATTACGACCATATTCATGACCATTACCTATCAGAAAAATACCCATTGCAATTGCAGTCCCTATAAACAGAAAATTGAAAATGAAAAAGTCATTTCCAGTTATAAAATAAACAATACCCGCAATCAAAATGAAAACTGATTCCATAATCAATGGCGCTTTGATGTTCATAATATCCAATTAAATTATTCGACTAGAGTTAAAAAGTCATAAATTATTTTGGCCGCAACAACAGCTGTAGGGTCTCCCAATTCCTTGCTGGCGGTCTCCACAACATCCAAACCCACGACATTTTTGCGGCATAACGTTTCAAGGATTGTTTCAATGTCATGCACAAATAACCCCCCAGGAGTTGGATTTCCAACATTAGGCGCAATAGCCGGATTGAAAACATCCATATCTATTGAAATGTAAATTGGCCCTTCGATGTTTGTCAAATAATACTCGATTGCATCCATGTGCCTGTGAACATCCCTATTTTTGAATGTTTGAATATTGAATGTTGATTTTATGAACTCCTCCTCATCAAGGGATGATGACCTAATTCCTATTTGAACCAAATCCACACCAGTTTCATGCGCCCTCCTCATTACTGTCGCATGTGAGTATTTCTCTCCGATGAATTCGAATGCAAGATCCCTGTGAGCGTCCAAGTGTATTACAGTTATTTTATCATATTTTTCGCTCAGTGCCTTGATGGCCCCAATTGAGGCTGAATGTTCGCCTCCGATTATGATTGGCTTTAGATTTAATGTTAAAAGCTCATTGACTGTATCCTCAACGATTTTACAGGTCTTTTCACAGTTTCCTGGAACGATATTTACATCACCAAAATCATAAAAAATAGTTGTTAAGTCTTTATTAAAAACAGTATTGTATTTTTCAAAACCAAATGATGCTTCGCGAACAACAACTGGTCCCAAACGTGATCCGGAATGATAAGAAGTAGTGCTGTCAAATGGAACTCCGATAATTCCATATGAATTTCCTTCGATATTTTCACTTTCCTGTGAAAATGCGAATTTCCATGGTTCGTATGTATTTAAAAGCATAATTTTTCTAAAAAAGGAAAATAAGTAGAGAACTTAAGCAGATCCTCTAGTTCTCATTATTTTCATGTTTCCTAAAGCAACAATGTATTCAACTTCAATACCTTCAACGATGTCATCTTTCAAGTCATCTGGCATTGGTAAGTCGATGGTATCATAGTTTTCCATATCCATAATTTGAACATTGCTACCTTGGATAGATATAACTTGTCCTAATCTTTTGTCAATGATTGGAATATCTACTTTGTTATCTACTGGTTTAACAAGACTTCTTTTTTGGTTATCGAATACACCGACTGCTTCAATTCTTGCTTTAGCAGCTCCGTGTTTACCAGGAGATGAAGTAGTATAACTGATAATCTTACAAGCTTCTCCGCCTAAAACAATATATTTTCCTACTTTTAAAGTTTTAATCTCTACAACTTTTGTTGACATTAATTTTCCTCCATAATTAAAAACCGGTTTTTTATAATCTTATAATAAGGAATATTATTAGATTAATATAAACTATATCTTCTATTTTATATAAAGTATTCGTTTATTTTAGAAAATTTGAAAAAATTAGACCAAACCGTTATTAATTGAATACAGCCAGAGGGAAACCGCCGAGAGAAATAGGATTAGCAAAACCCAAACAACCAAAAAGACCTTTTTTGAATCGCTTTGCCCTTTAGTAATATAGCTTTCATTCGGCCTGTCGCTGGATGTTTTTCTGGTGTTTTTATACTCCTCATCATTTCTTAAATAGTTATAGAATGCACGAGAAATAAAATAATAAATCACGACGAATGCAATGCCAATAAATGGAATGGAACCTCCATTAAAAAAGACCACTGCAACTGATGAGGTTAAAAGCATCAGCAGCATGAACAGACATGCCGACAGAACAATTGATAAATATTTATTAAAAATCATTAGGTACACCTAAATTAACATTTGGATTTCATAATTAAAATATTTTATTAGATAGAAAAACTAAAAATTAAAGTAAGTGATAAAATGAAAATAGCTATTGTCAGTGGAAAAGATGAAGGCCCAACAAAATTAAATGCTTTCGATAATGCTTTAAGCAATGCGGGAATTGGCGATGTAAACTTAATTAAAGTATCCAGCATGCTTGCAGGAAATGCAGAGATTGACGAATTGCCCAAACTTAAAGCAGGCTCTATGGTCAACTGTGTTTTATCAGAAGTTACATCAGATACACCCGGAGACATAATAACCGCAGTCATAGCAGTAGCTATCGGAGATGAATTAGGTTGTGTAGTTGAAACAACTGGAATCAACAAAAAGGAAAGTGAACTAATTATTGAAGCTCAGGATATGGTTAAATACATGATGGATAAACGTAATGTTGATATAAAAGATTTAATCATCAAATCAGCTACAACAACAGTCAAAAACATTGCATCTGTTGTTGCATCGGTAGTTTATCTGGAAGATGAAATAATTGAGGGATAAAAATGGATGCTCAGGATAAAAAAATTGCAACTGACCTTTCTTATGAAATCATTAAAGAGGTAAGCCGTGCCATACGGCCTTATGTTGGAAAACCCGAATCGGGCGAAAAGGTAAAAATGGGAGCAGACGGGACACCAACATCATTAATTGACATTATTGCAGAAGAAAAAGTCATAAATATCTTAAAGAATGCCCCAGTACTTTCATATATTGTAAGTGAAGAAATCGGAGAATTGAAACTGGGAAAGGGAACTAAAAAAAGCATTAGTTTAACCCACGAGTTAAGACGTGATGATATAGAAGATGAAGACAAGCCAAAATTCATATTTTTAGTTGATCCGATTGATGGAACAAGCAATGCGGTTAAGGAAATTCCTGCTTTCGGCATTTCAATAGCTGTTGCAAACGTTCCGGATGGCAGATTAGCTACTTTGAATGATGTTGAACTGGGTTTTATCAGCAACTTTGCAAACGGTAACTTCTTCGAAGCTGAAAAGGGAAAAGGCTGTTGGCTAAACAATGAGGAAGTCCATCCAAGCACAAACATCAACATCAGCAACATGACCCTTGGAGGATTTACCAAAAGCGGAACATCTGCAGCTTCCCAACTGGTTGACAATGCAAGAAGAATGAGAGTGCTTGGAAGTGTGGTTTTGGAGCTATCTTATGTTGCAAGCGGAAGATATGATGCATTCCTTGACCTTAGGGGAAGTCGAATACTGGATATTGCAGCATCAAAATTAATCCTTGAAGAAGCCGGAGGAATTATCACCGACAAATACGGAGAAAAACTGAACAGCAAATTGAGCATCCATGAAAAAGTTATAGTTGTTGCAGCAAACAATAAAATCCTCCACAAGCAAATGATTGATATCCTAAACGATAATCAAACTGATTTTATTGGGAAAATAGGAATTGCAAGCAGAATTGATCAGGACCGCCCAATACTGTTTTCAGCAAAAATCATCGATTATCTGCTCACAAACGGCCGTGAAGTCATAATCGAAAAAAGGCTTGCCAAAAAACTTGAAGAAATGAAGACCAATCCAAATCTGGATAAAATCATTGAAAGAACCAAAAAGCAATACCCCGACATTGCCCATTTGCTGGACAACATCAACTTCAAAATCGACTACAAACAGATTTCCTGCGGAATTCTTGATTTTGACTGCGACATGGTAATAGTTTTAGGTGGAGACGGAACCTTGCTTAGAGCACAATCCAAACTTAAACCTGAGATTCCGATTTTTGGAATAAACATGGGTACTGTTGGATTTTTAACAGAAATAGAAGCAAGAGACACATTTATCGCTCTTGATGACGTTCTGAAAGGAGATTACTACAAGGAAAAAAGAACAAAACTTGTCGTATCCCACGAAAACAACCATTACTCTGCAATGAATGAAGTAGTGATAATGACCGAAAAACCTGCAAAAATGCTTCACTTCCAAATAAAAGTGGATGGAGAGACAATTGAAGAGGTAAGGGCTGACGGATTGATCGTTTCAACACCAAGCGGTTCAACAGCCTATGCGATGTCTGCTGGAGGACCAATTGTTGATCCTAAAGTTGGAGGATTCATTATAATCCCAATTTGTCCTTATAAGCTTGGTGCAAGACCTTTCATCGTATCCGACAACAGTGAAATAACAGTGAAACTGCTTAAAAAAGGTAAAAGTGCTGTGTTTGTAATGGATGGTCAGAGAAACGAAGAAGCCGAATATGAAGAGGAAATCAAGTTTAAGAAATCCCACAAAAACGTTTACCTAATCCGAACATCCACCAAATACTTCTACAAAAAAGTTAAGGATAAGCTTAGCGAAGGCGGAATAAACAATAATCGGTGCTAAGATGCATTACCTTGTAATTGATTTGACCCATGGCGGAGTTAAAATAGCCATCAGCCTTGCTAAAGAAGGCAAAATAGTATATGCATATGACATTTACAATACTTTAAGTCCCATTGACCGCGAAATGATGGGAATATATGATATACAGATTATAGATTTAGATTACCTGGCAAACCTTAAGGGAGACATTACCGTCATATCCCCCATCCACTGCCCATTGACCGAAGATGAAATCATAGAATTCAACCGCGATTTAAAGTATACTTTTTTAACACACCACCAGGCCATCGGAGAGATTCTAAAAGGCTGGGGCGAAGACATTTTAAAAATTGAGGTAACCGGAGTTAAGGGTAAAACAAGCTGCGTCTTTATGCTAAAAGAAATCCTGCTTGATGAAAACCCCCTAATATTGTCAAGTCTTGGTGCTCGGCTATATGAAAATGATAAGGAATTCATCCTGAAAAAGGACATTTCAATTACCCCTGCAAACATAAAGGAAACAATTGATTTGGCATATAAAATCGCAAATCCGATTTGCCAGATTGCTGATGGAACAGTGAAAAGTCCGAATCTCCGAAAGTACTCATCAGCCATATTTGAATCTTCACTAGGGGTTAGCGGTGTTGGTGATGTTGGCCTTTTAACAAATGTTGTTGAAAATTATCCGATTGCGAAAAATAAAAGTACCGCCGCCGAGGCAAAAAAACAAGTATTCAGATGCCCAGTTGTAGTATGTGATAAGGAAAGTCTTGATAAATACTATTCCAATGTTGACCATCCCAAAATTAACTCATTTTCGCTAACTGATGACACTTCTAATCTATATACAGAAAATATTAATTATTCAATTGATCTAACTGAAATTGATATCAAATACAGGGACGTCAAAACAATTTCAGGAAAAAGTTTGAATGGGAAGATTTCTATTAAGACATTTGCACCCGGCCCCCACCATGTTTTAAATGTATTGGGAGTTGTTTTGACTGCTTTATCATTAGATATAAACCATGCTAAAATTATCAAAGGACTGGCTAATTTTAAAGGAATTACTGGAAGAACCAACAAAAGAAGTAACGGCAATTTGATTGTGATTGAAGAAATCAATCCTGGAATCAATACCGAAGCAATCAGGCAATCTATTGAAATGATAGAAAATATTGACGAATACTACATTTCAGTTGGTGGGGATTATGGAATTACCTGTGAAGAAATTGATGAAGACAAGGTTTCAAAGTATTTGGATGAAATTGAATGTAATATCATTCTTACTGGTGATGTGGGCTATTCAATTTTAAATAAAATGTCTAAAAAAGTCCCATATCTAAAAAACTACAATCAAGTTTATGATATGGCTTTAAAAGATAATAAAAACCTTCTTTTTATTTATAGGTCCAATTATAGCAAAGTTTCACAAAGATGATTTAAACTGATTTTTTGGCTAAAAATTGAAACATTTAATAATTAATAGCAATAAAAATTAACAATGTAAAACTGGAAAGTCATTTCCAGTAATAATTAATTTTTCTTAGAAAGAAAAATTCGGAGATTTAAATAATGATTGTTGGAACTCGCGGAAGTCAATTAGCACTCGCTCAGACAAAACAGGTCTGTAGAGACTTGTCAAAACTAACTGGCGAAGCAATTGAAACAGAAATTATTAAAACTAAAGGAGATAAAATCACCACCTCCCAACTTTACAATATGGATTCAAAAGGTCTTTTTACAAAGGAACTGGATATTGCACTGCTTGAAGAGGAAGTTGATTTTACTGTACATAGTTTTAAAGATTTGCCTAGCGAACTTGATGAAGATTTAGAAATTGTTGCAGTTCCAAAACGTGAATCTCCTAATGAAGTCCTCATATCAAATAAAACTTGGGAAGAGTTAGGGCCAGGCTCTAAGCTTGGAACCAGTAGTCTTAGAAGAGAAGCTTTTTGTAATCTCCATGAAAAAGACTTTAGTTTGCAACCAATTCGGGGAAATATTGAAACCAGAATTGATAAAGCCCTAAATAGTGATTTAGATGCAACAATAATGGCTGAAGCAGGACTTAAGAGATTAAATCTAACCAAATACATCAAAGAAGTATTTCCACTAGATTACATTACTCCGCCAGCAGGCCAAGGCGCATTAGCTATCATCACCCGTAAAGATTATGATAAAAAGGACAGAATTGCAAAATTGAATCATTATATATCCATGCAAGAAGTATTTGCAGAAAAAAAAGTGCTTGAAGAGCTGGGTATTGGTTGTCAATGGCCAATCGGAGCCATAGCACGGATGAACGATAAAGAATTTAGTATATATTCAATCTTATTAACAAAAGAAGGAGAAATCCTTAAAGAGCAAACCGAAAAGGGTTCTATTAGGAATGCTGTTGAATTGGGTAGGCAAATTGGAAAACTTTTCGGAGATTATGTCTAAACGGAGGAATTAAATTGAGAACTGTAAACGTAGGAGTAATTGGTGTAGGTGCAATGGGTGAAAACCATGTTCGTGTATACCATAAAATGGAAGAAGCTAACTTGATTGCTGTTTCAGATGTAAGTGAAAGAGCACTTAAAAAAATTGAGAAAAAATATGGCGCCAAAGGTTTTACGGAATATGATGATTTGCTCAATGACCCTGATATTGAAGCTGTAAGCGTATGTGTGCCGACCACATTTCACCACGCCGTTGTGATGGAGGCCATCAAACATAAAAAACATGTCTTAGTTGAAAAGCCAATCGCATTTACATTAAATGAAGCTGAAGAAATGATTGCTGCTGCAAAAGAAGCAGGAGTTCTCCTTGCAACAGGACACGTGGAAAGATTCAATCCGGCAGTTCAAAAGGCTAAAGAGCTTATTGATGATGGAGTTATCGGTGATATCGTTTCCGCTTTTGCAAAAAGGGTAGGACCGCTTCCACCAAGAATAAAAGATGTTGGCGTTTCAATCGACCTTGCAATTCACGATTTAGATATTATGAACTACTTATTTGAAGAAGAAATTACTCAAGTTTACGGTACAATGAACAGCAGTTTTGATGACAGCGAATTTGAAGATCATGCGGAAATCATGGTAAGTTTCGATAACGAATCTACTGGAATTATCGAAGTGAACTGGTTAACTCCATATAAAAGGAGAGAATTGGAACTAACCGGAACTGCTGGAATTATTTCTGTAGATTATATCCAACAAAGCATTGAAGTTTACGGAAAATTTGCTCAGGATATTCAAATTAAACATGACGAACCTTTAAAAGGTGAATTAAAATCATTCCTCAATTCAGTTGTTGAAGAAAAAGAACCTGAAATAACTGGTGAAGATGGACTTAAAGCTCTTAAAATGGTTATTGCAGCTAACAAATCCTCTAAAGAACATAGACCAATTAGTTTAGATGAACTTGAATAGGTGAGATAAGTGAAAGAAAAATTAATCCAAAAGGCTCAAGAACTTAGACAGCACGGTTTTACTACTGGTGAAATTGCAGATGAACTTAATGTGAGTATGGATACTGCAAGATGGTTAACATTGCAAAAGCCAACTGAAGAAAAAACCGATGCTCCAACTGACTTTGCTATTAACTGGAAAAGTATTGGAGGCAACTCAGCACGTTTAAGATATGTTTCCAGTGCATTAAGTGACATGACATTAACATATGGAGAAGCAGAAGTTGTCTGCGGAATTGCAGTTAGTGGAGTGCCATTTGCAACCATGATGGCTGATGTATTAGAGGACATGACAGGTTTTGAAACTTCACTCGCTATTTTCCACCCAAACAAACATAGGAAAGATAGTGACGAAACCTCCGACGAGGGTACAATAAGTACCAACTTCGGAACCGTTGAAGGCAAAAAAGTCGTAATTGTAGATGATGTCATTACCAGCGGGAAAACAGCTCGCGAAGTCATTCACACAGTAAAGGATTTAGGCGGAGAACCAATCTGCGTTACTGTGTTGATTGATAAAGCAGGCCTTTCCGAAATTGAGGAAATTCCTGTCGAATCTTTAATTAAAGTTAGTAGATTATAATCTACTAAATTTTTGTTATTTTTGAATTTATTTTACAAGACACTTAAATGAAAAATTTAAATACTCTCTAACATAAAATATACACAAGGTGATAACATGGAAATTATAGATTGGAGCGAAAAAGATATTTTTATCACAATAAATGCATTTTCAATGTTTCATGGCGTAAAACCATTTAAAACCGGGAAAATAATGAAACTGACCAAAGATACAGCCAATACATACGACAACGAAGCGATAGCATGTGAAATGAGATATTTTGGTAGAGTAGGATTCGTTGCAAACAGCGTGAATACCGTTGTTAAAGGGTGCATGAGTGCAGGAAGAGTATACGATAAAATTGAAGATGGATATTTTGCAGAAGTTAAGTTTCTCACAAAAAGTGAGGCAATAGCTAAAATACTAACCATGGATGAATACCTAAAAGAAATTGAAAATCCTGAAAGTGACGTTCATTATTTAAGTGATTGAAATGATACTTGAAGATAAAGATATTGGATTTGATATGGAGGTTTTGAATCCACAAGTTCATGAAAATATGGCCGTAATCCCATTAAAGAGCAAAATTTCATATAAACTAGATATTTTAACACTTAAAAAAGGTTTGGAACTGGGCCTTGTTGAAGTTAAGGAATGTGAAAAGAGTACAGTAAACACAATTATGGTTACAAACAATGCAGTTACACCACTGATTCTAATTGACGGCGAGGAAATTCTTGGGGCAAAACAAAACCGTATCGTGAACAACACATTGCTGATAGCTCCAAAAACAACACAATCAATTTCAGTGAGCTGCACAGAACACGGCAGGTGGAAACATACAAGCGAATTCAGGCAATCAGATTATATTGCAAACTTTAAGACCCGTCGTGTGAAAGAATATGCTAGCAGAGGCAACGGAAATACTCAAAGTGCAATATGGAATTCAATAAGTTGTCTTGAAGAAGAAAATTCATTTAAATCCCCTACAAGCGCGATGTCTGAAAGCTACGATAACCTTAAAGTTGACCATAACGCATTTTTAAAGGCCTTTGAAATAGTGGATGGGCAATGTGGCGTTTTGATTATTCAAAATGGTGAGATAAAAGGTTTTGAAATATTTTATAATCCTCAGATCTATAAAGAATACCATAAAAAAGTTTTAAGAAGCTATTTAATTGACAATAAAGTTGAAAATACAACATTCAGCATTAATGTTGATGAAATTAAAAGCTTTATAGATGATGCGAATTACCTTGCATTTGACAAAAAAGAAAGTGAGGGCATGGAAGTCAAATTTGAATTTGAAAATGATGACGGTCTTGGAAGCCTCTATACATATGATGATGAAATACTTCACTTTTCATATTTCAATAAAATGGAGGACAGCATTCCGGATGACATGAATGAACAAATGCAAGTTGGATACGCACTATAATCTGATATCCAGCTCAGCCATCATCTTATCTATTTTTTTATTCAATTCATCCATTTTCTCATCAATCTCATGCTTATCTTTCTTTAAATCCTTAAGATTAACGAATATTCCCTCATAAGTATCAACATATCTTGAAACGGTTAAATTGAAATCGTTTTCACCCAATTCATTTAAACTGATAAGCTGTGAGAATTTTTCGATTGTTTTTCTTTTTGTGAATACGTCCATGACTTTATTCAATGTTTTTTCATCCAGAATTAAATTACGCTTAAATACCCCTGGAACAACATTTTTAGGTCTGACAAGATCATAATCCTTTGAAAAGTCAATGAATAATATATCATCCCTATTTCTATTCTTTTTAAATACTATGATAACTTCAGGCCTAATTGACCTGCTTAAATCTTCAGGAAGGGAAATGATAGTGTCAATGTAGTTATTTTCATAAGTCAAAAATTTCCTTAACTTTGTCAATGACTTTTTAAACAGGAAGTTTTGAGAAACTGAAATTGCCATTATTCCATCTTCCTTAAGTGAGTTAATCATATTTATGACAAATAAAAACTCACTTTCAATTAAATGTTTATATTCATCATCAAAGTGAATAATATTATTTTTTTCAACAGATTCAACCTTTTTTTCCAAGACACTTAAAGCATTGAGCAATTCTTCATCTTCAACTAATTCCGACAGATCATATTTTGAAATCACTTGCTCTTTTATATCCTTTTTATTCGGATTTGGGGCTTCAAGATTCTGTCTTGGATAAACATCCTTAGAGTATCTGTTTGGAATTTTTGACACAATCACATCAAACAGCTCATCATCAAATGACATTGCCTCGATTGCATCTTCTTGCCTTAAAAATACTCTATCGAAATCATATTCATAAATGAATGCCTTAATTAAAGTATAAAAATAAAATAACTCATTTGATTCCTTACCATATACCAGTGAGCCCAGTGCATTTGAAACACTGATTAAATTAGCCCCATCCCTCATAAATGGGTCGTATACACTTTGTGCGGAATCTTTTTCTGTGGTGATGATTTTTTCAAGAATTTGTGTAATGTATTCTGGAGTTCGAATTAATCTGATTTGTCTTGCTGATGCAATCAAATCATAACATTTGCGGAATGTCAATTCACTTTCCTCGATATCGAGCTTTGAAACATACAATAAAAAGTTGCTGACAAGCAGTTCCTGTTCGGCATCATAACTCATCCGATAGAATCTGGTCTGCTTTTCAACATACTCAACAATGGTTTTGAAATATTTCTCACATGGATTATTTTTACTGAATACAATATTTTTCTTCAAATCAAGCAGGAATCTTGGATCTATTAAATCATCGATGAATGCGTTTCCAATGAACTGGTCAATGTATACATCATAGCTTTCAATGAAATAACCCAAGTCATTTAAAGCAATCTCCCTGATTTCTGCTTTACCTTCATCAGTCATGTAAAAAATTCTTAAATCATCCCCGCTAGCACCAAACTGGTTTAATAGATGGTGTTTAAGTTTATCAGATAAATATTTGTATAAAAATGCATATAACATTAGATAATTGGCATTATTGGAAGATTTTAAACGTCTGCCATTTCTAATCAAATAATTAAGAATATTTTCATTGTGGGATTTTGTTTTTCTCATTGTGAATCCTCCCAAATTTTATTCAATATTCCTTCCTTGAGGTTTCTGTCATAATCAACCAGTTTCAAATCTTGCGCTATTTTTTCATTAATGGTGTTTAACAGTTTACCGTATTTGACCTGTGTGGCGTAATCAGGTATGACCAGCTCCAGCTCTTTGATTTCCTTTATGGAAGTGTGGGGTATTTTTTCAGTACTTCCAAGTTCATAGAGTTGCTTTTTAACATGAGTATTTGTAAGCAAATGTGTAATAAATGATGCATCAAAACCTTCATTTAGACGGATTATTGCAATCCTGTCGCTGATAACCAAATTTTCCTGACTAACACAGACAACATCATAGGGGTAGGGCATTTTCATCAAAATATCCTCTTTTTTGGTAAAGTAGTGTGGTTTAGGTTGTTTTAATCGAATATTTTCAAAATCTTCCAAGATTCCATCTTTCTTAATGGATCTCTGAACAATAACATCAAATGATTGTGATTCATCATCAACATATCTTCTATATGAAAGACCTGACGATACATCAGCAATGTCTTTAAGTTTTACTTTGTCCATATTTTTAGCCCCTATAATAATTTTTATATTTTAAAATATAAAAAATTAGGTTCCAAAAACCCTATTTGGAACCATATTTGCACCAATGGTTTTAGCCCAAAGAGCTATGTGGTGCGGCACTTGGTGGTATTCTTCAATGTATGTGAAAAAGGTTAATCTTTTCCACATCATATACATTGATTTGAATAATGATAATTGGTCGAAATAAGCATGTTTGCGGTTATATGACTTTTGCCAGACTTGGTATTCCTGGCATCGAAGCAGGTACTTGATTTCCCTTCTAAGCACATCCATCTGCCGGTACTCCTCTGGAAGAGGAGGGTTTGACAGATTGTAATAGTCATTTTGAAACTGCCTTATTTTCTTGTTTAAAAGTTGCTCCCTTTTATAATAGTCATTATCCCTGTGTTTTCTTGTTGAATTTCTTCTTCTCATGGCTGGCCCTAAAAATTAAAAAGGTTTATTGGTATAAACCTCCAAAGTCGTCCTCCACATCAGTGTTTTGTGGGATTTCCTTTTGATCGATTTTTTCGGCAGACACGCCACCAATAACCCCAACACTTTGAATGTTTGATTTCAAAACGGCAGTTGAAGTGATTCCAGGCCCTTGTGGTGACAACACGAAAAGGTCAAGGAATGTATCATCCTCTGCGACGATGAATGCAGGCTCGATACATTCAGCCGCTTTTGTTTGCACTTTGATTAAAATGTGCTTTGCTTCAGATTCCCCCTCGATTCCAATTTCTTTTCTGATATTTTCATCAAGGTTTTTAACTTTTTCGGACCAATTTATAACGTTTTCATTGTTTTTTAAGTTGTTCATAATTGTTTTCTCCCATTATTTTATTGATGTTCACCTTAAAAGATAAGACATGTGAACAATGGTGATATCTTTTTTTGAAATATACTTGATACTTCATATGTACATTTTTGGTAAAAGTACATTTGTGTAATTATACTAAGATTAATTTAGTATATAAACTTATCGGTAATTACATAATAATTTTTTAAAAAATGCAAATTTTACCAATGTAAGTAATAATATGAATTAGGTTATATATAAATGTTTGTATTTTTTTAAAAAGTGCAAATATGAAAACATGCCAAAGCATTGGGGACACGAAAGTTACGGCAAAAACCCTAAAAAATCTTAAAAAAATAGTAAATAAAATGAGTTTATGCATTTCGAAGGAAAACTGCAAAACTCTTGAAAAAAAATGGAGTGGATAATTTAGTCATCAGCCAAATTATCAAAGTATCCTTGGATAAATATAACCGGTGTTCCCTTATCTCCAGAACCGCTTGTCAAATCACATAATGAACCGATTAAATCAGTCAATACCCTTGGAGTGGTTCCTTCAGTAATCATTTGTCCAGTTAAATCTTTATCTTTTTGTTTAATTTCATTTTTAATAGCTTCTTTTAATTCATCGCCTTTTAAATCAGCGAATTTATTATCGGAAACATATTTCAATTTGATTTCATTTGGATAACCGATTAATCCATCGGTATGTGCTGGTGAAACAACTGGATCTGCTAGCTCCCAAATTTTTCCAACAGGGTCTTTGAATGCCCCATCACCGTAAACCATTACTTCAATTTGTTTGCCTGTAAGATCAATTAATCTTTTTTGAACTTCCTTAACCAATTTGTCTCCGGTTTTTGGGAATAATTTTAATCTTTCTTCAGTTGCTTTGTTGGAACCTAAGAGTCCGTAATCTGGGTTACAACCGGAACCATCAATGGATTCTGTTAAAACTTCATGCAGGCCATATACATTAGCCCCCATGCTTTTGAGCAATTTTGTGGTTTTGTATCTTGTGTGAATGTCACAAGTTAAAACATCATCAACATAATCAAGGATTGTTTTCACGTCATTTGAAAAGACAAATTCAACTTCACAGTCTTCACTTTCGATTAATTCACGGTAAAAATCAATCATGTTAATTCCAGTGAAAGGATGTTTCCATGATCCGAAAGTTTCAGCGTATTCACTTTCTGAAATTACACTTCCTAAATTGTACTCGCTTGCATCTAAAATAGATTCATCCAAAATACCGTTTCCGACTTCATCTGCAGGGAAAGATGTTAAAAGGGTGATTTTGTCCATTGCCCTTGCAATACCTTTTAAGATAATTGAAAATCTGTTTCTACTCAAGATAGGATTTACAACTCCGATGTTTTTGGATGGAAACTTGTTTTGTAAATCTTTAGTAACATCATCTACAGTTACATAGTTACCTTCTGAGATTCCCACAACAGCTTCAGTAATTGCAACAACATCCTTGTCTCTAAATTCGAATCCTTCAGCCTCTTTTGCTTGCATTAATGAATCCACAACAATAGTTGCTAAATCATCGTTTTCTTTAATAATTGGTGTTCTTATACCACGTACTACAGTACCAACACATCTCATTTTTTATTACTCCTAATATAACAATAAAGGTTTTTCTAAATACAACTAAAAAACCCATTAAATATATTAATTTAATCATATATTAATTTTTTCTAAAAAAAATTATAAAATATACGGAATTTACTTTCCGGCGATGAGTTTTAAAAACATCAAAAACGATTAAAACAAGGAATAATCTTTTAAAAAGATGTATATTATAATTAAATTATTTAGACATTGTTAATTAAAAAACAGAGAAAAATACATGAGTTTAAAGAGTCAGATTTTAGGGTTCGAAAAATAGATTGAATATAAAAAACTAACAAAAAAAAATAATAAATAAGAAGAAGCTTATTCATCTTCTTTCTTATCATCTTTCTTATCTTTTTTTACGATTTTCATTTTTTGTTCTTCTTCATCAACTTCCATAACAATTGGATCTTCCTCAAGTGCCCCAGGATCTTTTTCTACACATTCATTAATCTTGGATTGAATAGCACCAATCTCTTCAGTATCGATTAAGTCGACGATTTCCAATTGTTGCTGGAATCTTTCAATACCGTCGAGAGGAACATTTTCAACGAATGGAATAGCTCCGGTTGCTCCGATAATTTTCTTTTTATCCGGATCTGCTCCGTTTTCATATAATGCCTTAATACTTTGACCTGTAATGTGTCCTTGTACTTCAGCACCTGTTACAATCAAGAAACGAATGTTTGGATTTGAGATAATGTTTGCAACTACTTTTTCTATTCCTAAGTTTTCTGTTTTACATGGTCCAGCAATTGCAGCTCCACTCAATTCAGCTTCAATGTGAGAAGCAAGAGTTGTTACAGCCACTGGGCTTTCAGGGTCCCCCACAATATAGTCCCCACTAATTACTGGCCAACCATCTGCAGGAGCTTTTTTATCAGCCATCTTGATATCCTCCTTAAATCTATATTGATGGATATATTTTAAAATATATTTAAATATTTTGTAACTTTTCAGGGTAATAAGTATTAACCAGTAAATGCAATTTTATATTATGGATTTGAATACACAATTATTTTATTTCATTAACAATGGATTGAGCAATCCCCATCTTGATGTTTTGATGCCTCATTTGTCGGATTTTGGAGGGATTACCTTTTATGCCTGCCTTTTTATTGTGTTGCTGTTAATCACCCGCAAAGATGTTTTCGGATTGAATAAATATTACCCATTGGTTAAATTGTGTATCTGCTCACTTATCCTATGTGTCTTGATTACAGCCTGTTTAAAATTGTTTTTTTCATCACCTAGGCCATACCTTGTTTTGGAGCATGTGAATATCCTAACATCATCCGTTGATCCGAACTCATTCCCCTCAGGACACAGTTCAACAACACTGAGCGTGATGACAGTGCTGTTCTTAAAGGCAAAGGATTATTTCAAACATTTTAATCTAATAAGATGTGGCACAATCATTTATGCATTCCTGATACCATTTTCAAGAATCTACATTGGCATGCATTTCCCGTTTGATGTTGTGGTTGGGATTGTTATTGGGATGGTAAGTGGTGTTGTGGCAGTAAAGTATCTAAAAGTATAACTCAGAGGGTTTTCCGATGTATTCAAAGTCATCCTTATTTTCGAGATATTTGACACCGATGACTTTTTCATCACTGAAACATGTGACGACGCTCATTCCGTCATTGGGATCAATCACGATGACTTTAGTGTTATCTCCGCTTTCAGCTTCAATCTTAATAATGCCATCATTTTGAATTAGTTTCGGTTCTTCAAATTCTTCTCCCACATCAGTTGAAAACCAGTGCTGAGGCAATTTTATTCTGATTCCTAAATCGTCCAATACGTCTTTTACATGCATAATTACACCTTTTTAGAGTAGTTAATATTAGTTTATTTGTTTTATATTTAAATATTTTGTAACTTTACAAGGGTTAAAAGTAGTTTTTAAAAGAAACTTATCGATGAATGCTATTGG
>NZ_JBGVOG010000081.1:0-11358 GCF_045126245.1 Methanobrevibacter sp.
TTTCCCTCATGAATACATTGGTTCCAGCTCTTGTTGGGATATATGTGATTCCTCGTGAAATCCTTGGTTGGATGTTTAATAGTTTATGTTTCAGTTGGGAATATATTTCATGAATCATGTCTTCAATGACCAGTACGACTATACGTGCGAATTCGTTTGGATTTGAAAATATGGAAAACCATGCGCCGTTATACAGCTTTCTCAAGTCAGTTATTTTGCTGAAGGTGAAAATCACATTGTCAGTATCTCCTGAAAATAAGTTTGATCTACTCGCTCCATTTTCAACAAGCAATCCGTTTCCATCGGATATTCTTTCTTCAAGTATTTTAACCTTTGTAACTCCTGAACACTGCATTACCTGATTGTCGTTTTCTTTTTCAATCCATCTAAAAGCGGTGATGTTTTCATTATTTCCATGAAGGATTCCAGCCTGGCTGGCTCCTGTCTGTGATGAGAGATCAGTTTCCCATTTCTTAAGTTTGTGGGTTTTACCATCTATCATTGACTTGACGGTAGGCATAACTCCCCTGTCAACAGCCTCACGTAAAACGTTGTAGGCAAGCCCATCAATCTCCACGATTATCACTCCAGGATAATCCTTAACTTCCCCTTTTCTTTTAAGTTGAGCTTCCCTCAGCACAGCCTGGTAATATGCCCCATCATCTTCAAGTCCAAATATGGTAGATAGTATTATTGTAATCAGTGATATTGTCAATGGTGCAAGAATCACTCCCAATCCACTAATGTTTAAACCGAAATAGGGTCCGAAAAAAGCAAATAGCCCTCCATTTATAATCAGGGCCCCAATTCCGAAAGTCCAAACCATAATAGGCATATATACCTTTGTAATAAGTGGCCATAACACGGCATTGAAAATGCTGATGAAAAATATGAACAGCACAACTCTATAAAGGTTGGTAACGGTAAAATCCAATCCGAAACTAATTAAATACAATCCAATCAAATTTGCAAAGAACAGTATCAGATATCTTTTCAATGACAGTCCGGGGGTTTTTTTAAGTTCGTCAATGTCTCTCATAAGATTCTTTAAAAATAATTGATAATAGTGAAATTTATTCCACTATTATTCTGTTTGATTTTAATTTATTTCTTTGAAGTAGCTCTTTTAAGTGCCTATCTTAATATTGTGTTTCTTCAGGAAGAGTTTTCTCAATGAGCATACTTAATGAGCCATTCAAGAATTCCGCTATATCAATACCGTTCATGTCGAAATTGCCGAAAATGCCGGAAACATCGAAATTAGATAAGTTAAGGCTTTCCAATAGACCTGACATGTCAAAGTTTTCTGCATCAAAGCTGCTTATCAGACCATCGAAATCAAGATTATCATAATCAATATCGAGCAATTTTGAGATAGCTGCATCGGCAGTCATGATAAATTCGGAACTGCATAATGCATCAATAAGTTCTTCGAGGCTGATTGCGGATATGTCATAGCCTGAAAGGTCAATGCCAAATTCAGTTAAGTCAATTCCTGCTGAATCAAGCAATCCGGATAAGTCAAGTTTGATTGCGCCTAAACTTGAATAATCGAAGTTTTCAAATGCGCCGGCAAAGTCCATATCCGGGTCGGTGAACATTTCCATCAAAGCGGAGATGTCCAGCTCGGATAGGTTAAGGCTTTCTAATAGGCTTGTCATATCAAAGTTTTCTTCGTCAAAGTTGCTTATCAGACCATCCAAATCAAGGTCATCCAATTCAATGTCGAATAACTTTAACATTATTAAAATGGTGTTCATGTCAAAGTCAAGATTGCTAAAGACGCCAATAAGTTCTGCAAGGGTGATTGCAGATAGGTCGTAGTCTGCTAGATCAATGCCTAACTCGGATAAGTCCATGTCCAGTGAATCAACCAATCCGGTTAGGTTAAGTTCGATTGCCATTAAGCATGATAAATCGAGGTTTCCAAATATTGCGGCATAGTCAATGTCTGAATTGGTGAACATGCCTATAATAGCATTAATGTCCAGGTCGGATAGGTTAAGGCTTGCCAGTAGGCTGGATATGTCAAAGTTTTCCACATCAAAGCTGCTTATTAGGCCATCTAAATCAAGGTCATCCAATTCAAGGCCGAATAATTTTAATACAGCTGCAACAGTGTTCATGTCAATTTCAAGATTGCTTAAGATGCCTATAACTTCTGCGAGGCTGATTGCAGTTAAGTCGTATTCTGACAGGTCAATTCCGAGGTCAGTTATGTCAATGCCCAGTGAAACAATCAATCCGGTTAGGTTAAGTTCGATTGCGCCTAAGCATGATAAATCGATGTTTTCGAATATGCTTTCAAAGTCAATGTCTGAATTGGTGAACATTTCTATAAGGCCATTAACATCTAAGTCGGATAGGTTAAGGCTTGCCAATAGACTGGATATGTCAAAGTTTTCTGCATCAAAGCTACTTATTAGGCCATCCAACTCAAGATTATCTAGATTGGATATGTCAAACTTGGATGTAATGTCACTCATGTCTAAATCAGGATTGCTTAAAAGGCCTATAAGGTCTGGCAAGCTTATTGCGGATAGGTCGTAGTCTGATAGGTCAATACCTAATTCAGACACGTCAATTTCTAGTGAATCAATTAATCCGGTTAAATCTAGCACCATTCCATCTAAACTTGAATAATCGCAGTTTTCAAATATGGCTGCAAAGTCAATGTCTGATTTGGTGAACATATCTGTAATGGCCTCAATATCGGAGTCAGACAGGTTAAGGCTTCCTAATAGGCTGGATAGGTCAAAGTTCTCTTCATCGAAACCACTTATTAATCCATTGAAATCAAGGTCATCCAATTCAAGGCCGAATAATCTTAACAGGGCTGAAATTGTGTTCATGTCGATTTCAAGATTGCCAATGATTTCTATAAGCTCTGGCAAGCTTATTGAGGACAAATCATAATCTGACAGGTCAATTCCTAAATCAGATAGGTCAATTCCTAGTGAAATAATTAATCCTGTTAGGTTAAGTTCGATTGCGCCTAAGCATGATAAATCGCAGTTTTCAAATACGGATTCAAGGTCAATGTCTGATTTGGTGAACATTTCTATGATGTCTGCAAGATCTGAACTGGATAGGTTAAGGCTTGCCAATAGGCTGGATATGTCAAAGTTTTCCACATCAAAGCTGCTTATTAGTCCATCTAAATCAATGTCTTCTAAATTAAGGCCGAATAATTTTAACATGGCTGTAATTGTGTCCATGTCAATTTCAAGATTGCTTAAGAGGTATATAACTTCTGCAAGGCTGATTGCGGATAGGTCAAAGCCTGAAGTGTCAATTCCAAGGTCAGATAGGTCAATTCCTAGTGAATCAAGCAATCCGGTTAGGTTAAGTTCGATTGCGCCTAAGCATGATAAATCGAGGTTTTCAAATACTCCGCCGAAATTACTGAACATATCTATAATGGAGGAAAGGTCCAGGTCGGATAGGTTTAGACCGGCCAATAGGCTGGATATGTCAAAGTTTTCTGTATCAAAGCCACTTATTAAGCCACTGAAGTCAAGATTATTGAAGTCAATTGCGGATAGTTTTCCAATTGCGCCAATAGCGGTCATGACAAATTCGGAATTCTTTAATGCATCGATGATTTCTGACAGGCTAATCTCGGACAATTCATAGTCTGCTACATCAATTCCGAATTCGGATAAGTCAATGTCTGCTGAATCAAGCAATCCGGTTAAATCAAGTTTGATTGCATCTAAACCTGAATAATCGCAATTTTCAAACATGCTGACTAAATCAAAGCCTGAAATCTCGTCACCTGAAATGTCGACAGCATCGCCGTATGATAGACCTTGATATTGACCAGGCAGATTGCTCATGTAGGTGTCAAGGTCAAATCCTGTACTCAATAGTTCTGCAATGGCGGATATGCCCATTTTGGAAATGTCTAAAAGCGGCATAGTGGAAGTCAGGGTAATTGGTGATTCTGAATCACTAGTAGGTATTTTAATGTTTACTGCACTAAAATCTAACATTGGGAACATTTCATCGAAAGAATTTAAGCCCGCTGCATCCAAAACATCCATACGAGTAATTACAGTAACATAATCTGAAATTATAGGTTCAATTGATACATCCAAATTATTCATATTAACGTGAACGTCATCGAAGTTTGTGTAATGGAAATCTGACATTAATATGGATAAATCAAGACTGGATAATTGTGTATCCGGCAGTGTGATATTTAGATTCAAGTCGGATAAGTTCACCCTATAGTTTTTGTTTAAGAGATTTAATTTAGGTAAATCTACTGATATTGCAAGACTTTGCCCATCCAATCCTAATGATATGTTAAGATCAAGATTTTCGAAGTTAATGCTTGTATCATTAAAATCAGGATATATGAAGCTGTCTATATTAATATCTAAACTTACACCATAATCAGGGTAAGATTTGAAAAGCAAATTAAGACCTTTTAAGTTTACATAATATGAATCGGTTATTATTTCTAAACTGTCCATAATTGCTGAAAACGCAAGGCTTTGCGGATCTGAACTAGGCAAAATTGACAAATCAAGATTTTTGAATGTGAAGATAGTATTTTCAAAGTCAGTATAGGAAACTTCAGGAATATTCATTTCCAAATCAACATTAGATGAATCTGAAGCGGCCGCCAGTGATATTGTTAAATCGGACATGCTCAAACCATTTTGGGTAAAACCGTTAATCTTTAAATTGGTAGAATCTCCCATAACGGTTTTGTCTTCAATGTCTAACTTCTCATAATCGATTCCAAACATTGTGAGTGCAGAAGTCACTTGCATGTCAAGTGGAGAAGCTGCATCTGCAGAGTCGGAATCTTGTTCGGTTTCCATTAATTCTGAATCATCAGAAACATTCTCGTTTAAGATTGGCAAAACTCTTTCAACGAGGTCTTGCTTTTTTCCTGAAACTTTCAAACCGTTTTCTCTTAAAATGTATTTTAGTTCTGGAACTGTGTATTTTTCAGATATCTCTTCAGCGGTTAATGCCGAAGTGGTTGAACTTTTATCAATTTTTTCTTTTTTAGTCATGATATCATATCCAAAGATTTTTTTTCACTTGATATATATTTTGAAATGCACAATACTTAAATATATTGATTTTTTTTTAAATATTATTTAATTTTTAACTTAAAAAAATAATCATATTACTATAAAATTAATAAATTTCTTTAAAATTATTAAAAATTTTTGAAAAAAATTTTTTAATTATAAATTTGCGGGATGAACGTAAAAAAGTTTTCAAAAAATAACCAAATTAATATAACTAATTTCCAAAATTATTGTTTTGAAAAATATAATCAATAAAAAAAATTAAAAATTTAAAAAATTTGAAAATTATTGGACAGTTTGATAAATTTGTAAGTTATTCAAATTCTAATCAGATATTCTCTTGAGTTTTCAGTGTATTGTAGTAGTATCCTTTTTTGGCTAAAAGCTCCTCATGGGTTCCTTGCTCAATTACCCTGCCTTTCCCGAGCACAAGTATTTTGTCGGCATTTCTAACGGTTGATAATCTATGGGCAATTACAAAGCTAGTTTTATTTTCCATAAGCTTGTCTAAAGCTTCCTGAATCAGTAATTCTGTTCTTGTATCCACATTAGATGTTGCTTCGTCTAAAATCAAGATTTCCTTATTGGAAATAATCGCTCTTGCTATTGTTAGGAGTTGTCTTTGACCTTGGGATATATTATCTCCATCTTCAGTTAGGAGGGTGTTATATCCTTCTGGAAGTTGTCTTATGAATTTATCTGCATTCGCTTTCTTGGAAGCGGCAATTATCTCATCATCTGTTGCTTCAAGATTGCCGTATCAGATGATTTAGAGGGCGATGAACTTAAGACTGCTGTTTGTGATTATGTTGATGAGCGCAAACCAGAATACATGATTCCATCATATGTGATGAAATTGGACAGCATTCCATTGAATGTAAACGGTAAGGTTGACAAACGTGCATTGCCTGAAGTCAACGTTGAACAATTGCAAGTTGAATATGTTGAGCCAACCACTGAAACTGAAAAATATATTGTTGAAGCATTTGAAGAGGTCTTTAATCAGGAAAATATTGGTATATATGATGACTTTGTTCGCCTTGGTGGAGATTCCATAACTGCGATTAAAATAATCTCAATCTTGTCAAAATATGATATTACTGTTAACGCTCGTGTAATATTTAGCAATAAAACTCCTTATCAAATTGCAAAATTCATTGATGAAGATCAAACAGAATATGGATTCTATCTGGCCAAAGAAGGCACTTCAGACCAAAATATGTTTATACTGCCTCCGCTGGGGGGGGATGTCTATGGTATATTCATATTTGGTCGACAGTCTTGAATTTGAAGGAAATGTTTATCTTATTGATGACTTCAAATTTGATTTAACAATTGATGAAATCAAAAATACTGACCATAATATGACACTTGAAAAATATTATGATGCAATCAAAGACATCTTCCAGGATGGAGACATTATTGTTGGTTATTCATTAAGTTGTATTTTTGCACTGCTGATTGTCGAAAAATTGGAAAAAGATAGTCAAATAGGAAAATGTATCTTAATTGATGGTACCTTAGAATTCTACAATTATGAAGTTCCGGATAAGGAAGAAGCATTGACTGCTATTAATGAACTATATGATATGGGCTTTGATGTGGATGAGTTAGGACCAGACCATGATGAGTTAATGGATAAGATGATGGAAATGTTTGTTGTAAACTCCAAATGGGACTTCCCAACTGCAAAAATCAATGATACTCCTGTAATTTATCTGGCTGCTGATCAACAATATGATGAGGGCAGATTGGAAGATATTGCAAGGGATGCCGAGTTCATCTTAATTGAGGATACTGATCATACAGCAATTGTTACAACTGATGCTCTAAAGATTGTAAGGTATCTCAAATAAGTTCCTCAACTAATTTTAGTTGAGGTATTTAATTTTTTTCTTTCATTGAATGTAAAAAAATGTTTCATATATTTAAATGATAAGAAAATTATTATTTCACATTTATTCATTTAAGAAATTGATGCAAAATTAAATTAATCTATTTTTTAAATTCTTCTAAAAATTCCCTAAACGGATTTACAAATACTGAATAGTCATACTTGTAGACAAATTCCTGGTCATCGAAAATATAGATTTCTAGATTTTCAATTTTGTCTTTAAGAGGATAAACGTCAAATTCAGGAGAATAATAACCATCTTCAGAAGCACAGAAAATAAATGTTTTCGCTTTAATATTGGATAATTTATCCTCCACATCATAATTTAATGCAGCATCATTTCTAAATTTAAAATCATAGATGTCATCAGAAGAGCCTTCCTCAACAAAAGTATCTATAAGAACATCAAGATCTTCTTGAGAAAAATTTTGAAATGATTTTTTGGAGAAATACTGGGAATAAATTAAGGTGTTGATTGAAAACATTATTTTTGTTAACGGGTCACTATAGACAGCATCCAAATATGCATCAGAGGACTCGATTAAATTGTTTAGGGCTTTGGAAGTAATGTAGCGATAACCGTTTGTTTTAAAAGAGCTGTGGCCTATAATTAGAAATTCCATTTCATCGGGATACTCACATCCCCAAGTGAAGGCTTCATAACCTCCTCTTCCAACACCAAGAATACCAAGGACATTGCTTATATCAAATTCTTCAGCTAAAAATTTTCTTTTAAAATTCACACAATCCTTAATAGTGTATTTTGGAAAATCAAATTTTAAATTGGTTGTGGATGGTGAACATGATTCTGGAAAACCTAATGAAGTAATTGATATGTAAAAAAAATTAAAATCTGATAACTCGCTTTTTGAACCGAGTAGCTGATTGAGATCTTCAATGGATAAGCAATTTCCATTGTATCTATGGCAATAGATAATTGCGTTGACAATATTGCCTTCTTCATCATATTTTGGAAGTCCACGGGTTGTATATTCCACTTCAACATCTTGAAGAATCTGACCATTTTCAAATTCAAACTCATCCAAAACATGTTTTCTATAACCTAATTTGTCAGACTCAATCATTATTATTCCTCATTAATTGTTATTAGTTCATATGATATATAACTATTATGTAAAATATTTTTTTCAAAATGAAATATTTTATTTAATTGTTTAATAATTTTTAATTTTTTTGAAATTTAATTTTTTTTTAATATTATTTATTTTTCAATAGTTTGTTTTGTAAAATTTTTTATATTAATTCATTTTTTTTATGTATATTTTTCTTTATGAAATTAGGATAATTGAAAATTATTGAATTTATTTACATAATTATCAACAAATTTTAATTATAGTCAATTATCATAAAAATTGTTTAATTTATTAGTTAAATAAAGTTTTATATATTTTAAACATATTTATTATTTTTTATACTTGTTTGATTATTTTTTAGACTAATTTTTAAATAAAATTATAATTTAATCAACATATTTATATGTTATGTATTTTAAAAATTAATATGCAAGTGTTTAAAGTACTAAAATTCACATCTGTGCTTTGTAAGTCAATTTAAAAAAATCGGATAATTTAATAATGATGTTCCATGATTTTTCATGCAGGAAAAATCTTTTTTAAAACACGGAGCATACACAGAATCCTATTAAATTTCAAGTGATTAAAATGGATAAAGAAATGAAAGCCCGCATACGTGAAATAACTGCGGCAATGCGAAAATATGGCTTTGGCAAATTGCTGAGTAAGACCATAAAAGAGAAGATTATTCCTTCAAAAGAGGAGGAATACGACATATTTTTGGACCCGGATCTTCCGGTAAATTTAAGATTGATGTTTCAGGAACTGGGGACCAGTTTCATTAAATTGGGGCAGCTGTTAAGCACAAGGCCGGACATGGTTGGAGAGCGTATTGCTACCGAATTTGAAAAGTTGCAGGATGACAATCCTCCAATCAGTTATGATGATGTAAAAAGAATAGTTGAAAAGGAACTTGGTGGAAATATTGATGATCTTTTTGCCGAATTTTCAAAGGAAAGTCTTGCAACAGCATCAATTGCTCAAGTTCATGAAGCAAAATTAATATCCGGCGAGAGAGTAGCAGTTAAAGTTCAAAAGGAAGGCATTGCCGATACGCTTGAATATGATATAGCTGTCATGAAGCACCTTGTATCCCAAATTCATAAATATAATGATGAATTTAGAAAATACAATTTACCTGGAATGATAGATGAATTCGAATATTCGATGAATATTGAACTTGACTTTACCAATGAACTGGTCAACATGAAACAGTTGGAAGAGAATTTCTCTGAAGATGAAACAGTTCATATTCCAATTGCATATTCCGATTACAGCACCTCAAAAGTTCTTACTATGGAGTTTATCGATGGAACAAAATTAAGTGAGGTATCTGAAAGCGACAGTGAAGAATTTGATAAGCCTCTTTTAGCTAAGCGTCTAATTGACTCTTTTATGAAGCAGGTTCTTCTTGATGGATTTTTCCATGCAGACCCTCATGCGGGCAACGTAATAATTTTGGACGATAATGTTTTATGTTATATTGATCTGGGTTCAGTTGGAATTCTTGACGATGGCTTTAGAAAAGATCTTTGTGACTTATTGATGTTGATTGCGGACCAGGATGTTAATGGTGTGATTAATCAGTTCAGGTACATGGGCATTTTAAATTACGCTATGGATACCACCCGTTTAAAACGTGACCTTCGTGATTTATTCTTCAGATATTTTTCACAAAGTTCCGGGGGATTAAATGAAATATTAAACAAATTGCTGGACCTTATGCAGGATTATGGTGTTGTTCTTCCGAATGAATTCGTCTCAATGGCTAGGGGAGTATCCATGATTGAGGCTGATTCCACTGCACTTGATCCGGATATGGACATTATGGCGTCCATTGAACCGATAGCCAAAAAAGCAATGGAAGAGCGAATGAACATCAAAGAAAGTTTGGGAAATAAAAAAGGCAGTTTGGTCTATTATAAGAATATGCTTAAATCATTGCCTCCAATTCTCGCAAATGCTATTCATAAAATAAATAATGGGGAAATGAGTCTTAGATTTGAAATTGACCATCTTGACCGCATTGTGAGCAAATTTTCATTAGTTGTAATAATTGCCGCACTTTTAATGAGTTCCTCAATAGTGATGACAATCGACAGAGGTCCAATGTTGTTTGACATGCCTCTAATTGCAGTTTTAGGTTATCTGGTAACATTTATTTTAGGGCTTATTGGTATTGTGAATTATCTGTATAGTAGATGAGGATTAACTCCTCATTTATAATTTAAATGAAATTAATGAATGGATTGACATTCATAAATCAAATGTCATTAATTGGCTGATTCAGTTAAGTTCACCCATCCCTTATTGGTTTTTTCTTATTTTTCTATTTTTGATTTTTTCATTGGTTGGTTTTGGTGTTGTCACAATAGGTTTTTTACTAACTTTTAAAGTAACTTTAACATTTTTAAATGCATCCTCATCTGCTTTAAAAGTTATGGGTAATACTTTTCCGGGGGATTATTGTGTCAAAAATGTAGTTTTTATATACGAGTATATCAATAGATTTAATTGGAAAGAATTAACTAAGTAAATGGAGGTGAAACAATGAGAGGATTCGGTGGGATAATTGCTATAATTGTAGGTTTAATATTATTATTCTGTGCATTAGGACCTTTCTTTTTAAAGTTAGGCTTTAAATTGATGGGACTTGCTTTCGATATAGTGTCTCTTTTAGGTTTAATTGCTATTATTGCAGGAATTATTCTTTATATTAAAGGACATTAATATTTTTGTGAAATTTTTAGAAGTTAAATTATTTCTAAAAATTTTTCCTATTTTAATTTATGATTTTTGACGGAATAATTTATTTTAAAAAGTTTTTATGAGGATGCCATTATTCATTTACTATTCTTTATGAGATATAATTGAATGAGAAGATATATGTGAATGGAATCAAATTTTTATTGGTTTTTTATTTTGAAATTTGAACAATTTTAAGAATATTGATTGTGTATTGTTTGTAATTTTATTTTTTTGAACATATTTCAATATATCCCTATATTTTGAAATAATTAATGTATTTAATTGATTTTACATTACAATTGTTGATTATAATATATTTTTGATGAACAATATGGAAATATTCAAACTAAAATCATGGAGAATACGGCAAAATATTGATGAAAAAATTTTAGGTTTGTTAAAAATATTTTACAGATGTTTTGTTATACTTTTAAACAATTTTCATAATATTAATTTAAACGGATTTTATTTTTTTTTTTAATTTTGAAATTTTGAACAATTATCATATTATTGGATTCAGATTTTTTGTTGTTTTTTTTTTTTTAAAAGGTTTAAAAAAAATAAATTA
>NZ_JBGVOG010000082.1:0-20947 GCF_045126245.1 Methanobrevibacter sp.
TCATCTTTTAAAATGCGTTCATCATCATTGCTGTGATCAACATAAATATAATCATCATCAGAACCCAAATCAACCTCAGGCTCATCAATAGCATCTTTTTTAGATGATTTTTTAGAGGTTTTATCATCAGGATAATCTAAATCATCTTCTAAATCAGAATTTTCACCTATATCCTTACTAAATTTAAGGCCTGCGAATAGGGGATTTTTTTCCATCTTTTCTTCAGATTCCTCAGAACTGAAGAGTGATTTTATTCTATCCCGTATTGGATTGGAAGATTTTTCATCGAAAGCTTCATCGGAGTAATCCTTTTCATTTTCCCATACTTCGGCATTATCCTCTGGGGAAACTCCTTCATCGGATTCCCACACTTCAGCATCATCATTTTGGGAAGTGTTCTCATCATCAGTTTCCCATACTTCAGCATCATCCGAATTTTCACTATCTTCAACAATATCAGAATCCGTATCCACAGATTGTGATTTTATAGTTTCTGTAGCAGAATCATCAACTACAAATTCAGAATCATTTTCAACATAAACATCACTATAATCATTATTTTCTTCTTCAACGACCACAAACTCAGATTCATCTTTTTCATAGTCTTTAGAATCCTCTTTAGTTTCCTCAACTACAACATATTCAGATTCGCCGGCAGCAACATTATCTTCATTAACAGTTTCCTTTGGAGTCTCCTTATCGTCAAAGAATTCTGACGGGTCAATTCCACCCACATCAATAGGTTTTTCCAAAACATCATCACCATCATCGACCTTTTCAACTTCAACAAAATCGCTCGGTCCGATGTCTTCAGGGTTGACTTCCTGTGATTCCTCTTGAGCTTTTCTTTCAGCCTCTTCTCTTTCACGTGCAAGACGCAATTCCTCCGCTTTCTTTTCAGCTTCCAATCTGCGTTTTTCAGCCAATTTTTTAGCCTCTTCAGATTTGCGTTTTTCCTCTTCACGGGCTTTTTTAATGGATTTTTCAACATTTTCAAGTAATTTCTTACGGCCAAGATCCCTATTTCTATACCAGTCTGTAGACCATAGGTGATACAGTTTCCAGCCCAAACCTGTCAATACCTGTTCACGGAGCCTGTCCCTGTCACGAGCCACCTTACTTGACGAATACATCTTTCCATCAGTTGTTATTCCCAAAATGTATTTTCCAGGGTTTTCATCATCAACAATAGCCAAATCCACTCTGAAGCCTGCACATCCAATTTGCCTATCAACTGTATAGCCGTTCTCTTCCAAAAAGCTGGCGATTGCATCTTCAAACGGCTCTTTTGTATAATCTCCTGCACCTTGAGTTCCCAATGTCAGGTTTTCAGCATATTCCAAAAATTCCTTAAGTGATTTTACACCATAAGGAGGATTTGCTGTTAACTTCATGTCATAAGCTTTAAAGTTTGAAAATACTACACATTTTTCCCTAGCACGTGTAATCAATACATTAAGACGTCTTTCCCCACCATCCTGATTTAAAGGACCGAAGTTGAGTGACATCTTTCCCTCATTGTCGAAACCGTAACCGACACTAATTAGAATGACATCCCTTTCATCCCCTTGAATTGTTTCGAGGTTTTTGACAAAGAACCTTTCTTCCTTATTTTCTGAGAATAACGGTTCATATTGAGGATATTGTTTACGCTTTACCTCCAAGGCTTCCAAAATTGCGTTCTTTTGTGCAACTGAAAATGTTCCAACACCCAAACTCTTTGTATCTCCATATTTTTCAAAGTGATTGAAGATTTCTTCAACTACATCCTGCGCTTCCAGAGGGTTTGCAGATGATGAACCCCTATCATATGCAGTATTCGGGTTGTAATGGAATTTCAAACCCAGTTCAGGGTCTGAATGTGAAGGTGAAGGATAAACCAGCAAATCATCATCATAAAACTCACGGTTTGAGACTGTAATCAGGGATTCGTGACGTGAACGGTAGTGCCATTTAAGCATTTTAACTGGGAATGACAGCTTACACAAATGCAGAATACTTTCCATGTCCAGTGATGTCGCCTCTTCCTCATCGCTGTCTGCATCTGACATCTGGTCGAAAAATGATGTCGGAGGCAATTGCTGTGTATCTCCCATAACAACAGCTGTTTTTCCTCTCATGAATGCGCCAAGCGCATCCTCAGGCTTTACCTGACTTGCCTCATCGAAAATAACAACATCAAACTGAAGTTCTTCATTTGTCGGATCCAAATATTGTGCAATTGACAACGGACTCATCATGAAACAAGGTTTAATCTGTTTTATCATTCCGCCAGCCTTTTCCAAGAGTTTTCTAACTGGCATATGACCGCTTTTTCTTGTAAATTCTCCTGCAAGGATTTTAGCTTGTGGATTTTCGGTTCCACCAAATATTTTTGGAATGTTGCTGTTTAATTTCTGGAAAATTCTCTTACGATTTAAAACCAGTATCTTTTTATCCAAATCCTTAAATTCACGTATTCTGTTTTCATGCAGTTCTCCAATGAACACAGCCAATTCGTGATTTTCAACAAATAATATATTTAAAAGTGAATCTGCAAAGTTTCCATCCACCAATGCGGGGATATCGTCCTTTTTAATGTTTCTCTTTTCAATGGCTTCCACAAATTTTTTGGCATCCCCACTTTCCAGAGCATTTTTGGTATTCAAGTATTGGGACCATAAATGGAGACTGGACAGCTGCCCTCTCCAATTGTACAATTGTTCCTGCCATGCCTCAAAACTTACATCGCCGGTTTCACGTTTGAAAATCAACTTGCTTCTTGGATTCAATTTATCCTTAAGCCTTGAAAGTACACGGACAAACTCCTCTCCGGAATCGATGTACTCTGCAAGGTCACGCTCAGGCTTGATGTCGAATAAATCCTTGCTCATCAAGTCTATTGTATTTTGGGAAAATGTTCCCTCACGGACAAGGGCTGAAAATTCGTTCATCCATTTTGCTATTGCCTTCAGGTCATTTGGATCGGCATTCAAGTGCCAATATCCGCCATAATATTTTCTACCCAATGCCTCATTGGCTTCCAGATTCTTTCTGATTTTGATTACGGCTTTTGCTTCCTGCAAGTCCCTTATGATATCATCAACACTTCCTGATACCGGCACTGCATAATACCTTTCCACAAGTTCAATGTGCTGCTTGCTGTTGAAGAAACGGAACTTTTTATTTGAAATGTTTCTTAACTCATATATCAATCGGTCAATATCTGCCTGGAAAATGCTTTGATTGAATTTGTTTAATATTCCGGAATATTTCTGGTACCTTTCAAGCTCTTGGATTAATCTGAATGCATCGTCATTGTTGTTATTCCATGCCCCGGACTTGATGATGTTTCCGTCTATCAGTTCGGCATTTTGTGATTTGATAATTTCGAAAGCCGAAAGGGAATTCTGGAATTCGTTTAAGGTATCAGGCTTTTTAATTCCGTAAATGTCATAAACCCTTCCACGCTCGACCAGGAAATTATCCAATGCATGCAAACAGTCGTTGATAAGCATTTCGATTTCCCTTAAATCCGCCGGAAGCAAGCTCTTTGGAGCGCACTTACTCCAAGGATTTTCCTTTGAAATGGTCTGATACAGTTCAGCCAGGTTTTCAAGGGATACCTTCATGTCATCCAAATCCTTTAAGGTGATGTCCTCAGGATTTTGGAATCTTACCAATGGCATCAAAGCATTTTTTCTTGAAAAGTAATCATCTGCGGATTCCTTCATTCCATACAATTGGAACGGAGATAGTTTAACGGCAAATGCAGGCCTGTGAATAATTTGAGAATAATCATCAAGCTGGCGACGCAGTGTCTCCAGTTTGCGGATAGTATGGTCTATGTTTAACGGCTCCTGGGCACGCACATTGGTTGCTTTCTGAAGATCCTTCAGGAATTTTTTACGTCTGGTTTTATGTGAGTGCAACTCCAAGACAAACTTGCCCAAACCTACAGCGGTCAGCCTGTCCTTTACAACATCAAGAGCAGCCATCTTTTCTGATACAAATAAAACTGACTTGCCTTCAGCAAGAAGTTCTGCTATCAGATTAACGATAGTCTGTGACTTACCAGTTCCAGGAGGTCCTTCCACAACCAGATTGCGACCTGCCTTGACATCCTGGATAGCAGCAATCTGAGATGAATCAGCATCCAGAACCTGATACATGCTTCTGTATTCAAGCTGTGAATCGATGTCCTCTTCCCTGAATGCTTCCTGATCGTTTTTGGCAGGATTGAAAATGGCCTGTATCAGTTCATTCTTGGTCAAATCAACATTTTCAGCCCATGCATCAGGGTTCAAATCATTATACATAACAAATTTTGTAAAGCTAAAGAAACCTAAAGCCACATCACTGTTGACTTTCCATCCGTCCATTCTGCTGACGGCACGTCTTACGCTTGCGATATAATGGTCAATGACTTCACCATATCTCTTGAATTGGAAATTTGGAAGCTCTATTCCCGCCTCCAACAACTTGGCTTTAAGTGAAATGTTAGTCTGAATATCCTCTCCAGTCCATTCAAGGTTGAATGATTCCCCAACCTTTTTCCTTTCCATTGAAACTGGAATCAACACCAAAGGCGCCTTGTTGACTTGTCTTGGCTTGGTTTTGTCTTTCCATTCCAAAAATCCTATTGCCAAATAAAGAATGTTATAACCCTGCTCCTGAAGCATTGTTTTGGCCTGGTTATTGATATAATATAATCTTTTCTGGAGCTCCTTTGGAGTCAGGTCAGTGGCTAATTTCTTGTCTCCTTCTGAAAACTTTGAAAAATCAAATGGAATGTGATCCCAAACTGATGATTTGTCTTCCTTTTTGTCTTTCTTATTGGCCACAAAATACATTTTGTTTTCCTGCAGGACCAATGTCTGAAAAAGGTTTGTAGGAGACTGATTTGTGATAGTGATAGTTTTAGCCCTTGTTTTAAAGTTAAGAAGTTGATTTCTTAAAGTTAAATCCAATAGCTCCTTACGTAAGTTTTTAAATTCCTTTTCGATTAAATTTGATGATTTATTCAACATGATGACCCTTGTAGTGTTTAAAAATTTAAAAATACAATATATAAGTATATTAATATTAATTAATAAAGTTTTCTAAAAGTAAATTAAAGCTATAATTCAAGGTTATATTTAGATTATTGGAAAATTAATAAGCAATATCAAAAAAATAATTAAATCCTTTTCAAATCTTTAAAAATAGTATCCCTACTAATTATGTGTTGCAATTATAATTTAATTAATTGGTTTGAGATATGCAACCATCATATATTTTAAAAAAAAAAGTTGTTTAGGGAGTTCATTAAATCCCCAAAGCCATTTAATTGGAAATTGCATCCAATTTCTGTTTGAGCTTACTAATTTCAGCATCCTTTTGTTGATTTTCCTTTTTTAACTCGTCGATTAAATCTTCACAATCAAGAATTCTTCTGATGTAAAACTCATCGACATATGCCATGATGTCGTTGTCTCGAATAATCTTTTCAATATATTCAAACAGATCATCGTCTTTTGCATGAAGTATTGCAATACCATAAAATATAGGCAGGTAATGAAGCTGCAAATCAAGTTCACAGTCATCTATGAAATCTTCAATAGCAGTCAATACACCATTTTTAGGAGTGTTTTCCTCTTTTGCTTTATATAGGGGAGTTTTTAAGCTATTGACTTCCAGCCTTTCGCATTCCTCATCAGATATTACTTTAATATATTCGTTCTGGTATTCTTCAGGAATGTCATCAGGATTGTAATAAGCGTCTCTTCTACCGTACGGCCAGGAAGCATCATGCAAGAACACCACCGGGAAATTATCTTGATTGAATTTGGAGTTAATGCACTGAAGCTCATTGTATACAGTATACCAGTTATGATCACCATCAACTAAAATACAGTCATAACCTTCAAGAAGAGGCAGAGATTCTAAACTTAATGTTTTATAAATCTTAAAATGACCTTCATACTCCTTTTCAAAAGCAGATGCATCAAACATAGGTTCAGGGTCAATTGAAGTTAGTTCACCGCCATTTTCCATGCAATATTCCAAAATGTTTTTAGTATTTATTCCCTTCTCGGAACCTATCTCAACAATTGACTTGATATGTTCATGCTTGAAAATCGGAAGTATTATATTTTCCCACACTCTTTTCATTGTCTCACCAGTTAAAATTTTTCCTATATAATAAAATAAAATCATCAAATGATAAAAAGTTTACTTACCCCTCTGTTAAATCAGTCCCCAGTGAATTTCTTAATTTCAGGAACTATGATTTTCAGTGCTTCTGTAGAAAACATATTGTTATGTTCTGCAGGAACCCCCACAACATAAAACTTATCTTCATCGAAGTAATCTTCAAATCCGCCTGCCTTTTTAGAAAATACATAATCAAACAATTTAGCTGCAGTTTCACTGAGTTCACCCTCAGGTCTTCTGGTTCCCTTGAAGTAAATTGTTTCACCATCATAAAACTTGAGCTTATAGCTTAACCATATCTTTACGGATAGATTTGCATGGAAAACCATATATTCCATATCCTCATCCTTAGGAGTCAATGCTCCCTCCTTTTGATATTTACGTGCATATAATATTTGATCTTGAATGACCAAATCCTGCAGTTGCTCATCTTCAATATAATGTGCATCAAATATTATCAGCTTTTCAACCTTTTCGTTTTGTTGCTTAAGCTGCTGAGCTATCTCAAGTGCAATCGCCCCTCCAAAGCAAAGACCGCCTATATAATACGGTCCTTCGGGCTGAATGCTCTTTATGATTTTTATGTATTTTGATGCGAATTCCTCAATGCTTGTAAGCGGATTTTCCTTGTGGTTTATGTTATACGGTTCGATTACTGAAAATGAGTAATCATCCTTTAACTGCTCGGCAATATAATAAAAGAACTCGCTTCCATAGTTTGCAGAGTGAATGAAGAACAGATTTTTCTTATTCGGATGATTTGAAAATATCTTAATATCATCTCTATAATCATTTTCATCACATGATGTGGCAATTTCATCCAAAGTCTTTAAAAATTCATTTGCAAACTCCTGCATATCCTCTCTTGAAAATCTTTCGCAATTATATTCCAAATTAAAATGGGTTTCACGACTTAGTGAATAACCGTTCATTGCTATATCAGTGCCGTAATTATTTTCAACTGCAATAATATCTTCCATATTAGGATTATATTTAGCAACAAACATTTCCCCTGTTTTGAGCTTATTCATTTCACCCAGATAATTGAAGGTGAATAAAGGAAGTTCCTCGATTTCAATACCCATCAAAGGAGGGTAACCGAATCCATCATGTGGAATCCTGTCCAAAATCTCTGCAACATCATAGATTATCTGTGTAATTTCACTGCACTCTGATTCAAGAACTACAGGATAACAATTGGTAAACCAGCCAACTGTCCTGTCAATTAAAATGTCCTCATCAAAATCATGACGTCCATGACCCTCCATTCTAACGGAAAGCTTATCATCACCCATGACACTATTCCATGCCTTTAAAACAGCGGATAAAAATATTCCGTTGATGGAAGAATTATAGTTTTTAGGAGCATTGTTCAAAAGCAGGGAACTTTTATCCTTCGAAAATCTTAACAGTAATTTCTCACGTTTTCTTATTTGTGAACTAATTTCCGTATGCTTTATTTCCATCATGGATTCTAACGTATCTGTCCAATAAGGTTTTTCCTTCAATAGCTCTTCATCACTGCGATATTTATTAATGGCCCTTGCATAATCCTGATACGAACTGGTTTTGTTAGGCAATCTTATCTCCTTATTGTTAAGCAGTTGCGCGTAGGCAAGATTCAAGTCTTCAACGATTATCCTCCATGAGACGCCATCAACAAGAAGGTGATGAATGACAATCAATAAATAGTCCATATCATTTTCACAGAATAATGCCAATTTAATCAGAGGACCATCGGAAATATTTATTTCACTATTAATCCTTATTGATTCACTTCTGTAATCTGTGGAGTCACATTTTTCTATTGTGAAATATTCTTCATCGTTTATCGGCCTGACGAATATCTTTTCATCTTTAACATTCGCCCTCAGCAAGTCATGATGGTTTAAAACAACCGACATTGCTTTTTTAAGAATATCCTCATCAATCTTTTGTGATGATTCGAAAAACAAGGCCTGATTGAAATAAGAAGGATTTTTAAAGTTTGAATCAAAGAAATGCTGAACGATAGGAGTTGTATCGACAAAACCCTCAAAGGCATCCTGAGATACCTTATTGATTGACAGTTTAAACTGTGCATTTTCAGCTATCCTTTTAACGGATTGATTGTCTAAAACATCCTTAACGTTTATATTGATGTTGGACTCTCTTAATTTAACTATCAGCATCATTACGCTGATTGAGTCCCCGCCCAATGATGAAAACTCTTCATTACGGCCAATCGGTCTGGAAATACCTAAAACTTCTGAAAATCCATGGGCTATAGCATGTTCAAAATAGGATTGTGGAGCTTCATAATCCCCGTCGCTTTCAATGTTTATTTGAGGAAGCCTTTTTCGGTCTACCTTGCCGTTAATGTTTAATGGAATTTTATCAAGACTGATTACGTGTGACGGCACCATATATTGCGGTTTTTTAGATGAAACGTAATCCTGAACAGACTCTTTTAGATTGATGACAGGGCGGGATGGAACAACATATACGACAAGTTCATTGTTCAACCCGTTTTTGACTGTTTGGACTGTAACATCATCCACATAATCAATTTCACGAATGATAAATTCAAGTTCTGAGAGTTCCACACGGTTTCCTCTGATTTTTACCTGATTGTCACGGCGCCCCATAATTGCAAATGACCCATCACGCAATACCTTTGCCATATCTCCAGTACGATACATCACATTATAACCGTCACTGCCATCAAATGGATTGTCAACAAATGATTCAATATTCTTTTCAACATTGTTGATATAACCCCTAGCTATCTGATGGCCTGCAAGATACAACTCGCCAATAGCCCCAACGGGTATGCGCCTTAACTCCTCATCCAAAACATATGCCTTTGTGTTATAGACCAGATTACCTACTGAGGAATAATCTGTCTTATCGGAATTATTGCTTGATGCAACAAAAACAAAGGCCTCAGTCGGACCATAAATATCAATTAAATCATAATCTTCGGGACTTTCAAATTCGCCCAATTTTTCACCGCCAACAACCAGAACGTTTAAGGAAGTCTTTTCAATACTCTGCATAAAGAGCTTGCCGACCTGAGTTGTGATGAATGTTTGGGTAACACCCTGATTCATGTAGTATTCATTCAATTTAAACACGTTTAGACGGATGTCACTCGGAACTACAGACAGTGCCGCGCCGGCATAGATTGTGGATAAAATCGCATGGGATCCCGCATCAAAACCTATGGATGCATACATTCCAAAAACATCGTGGTTAGAGAGATTATAGGTATCAGCATAATATGCAGAAATATTCAGAGATGATTTTCTTGTCACTTCAACACCTTTAGGAAGGCCTGTACTTCCGCTTGTATATAAAATACATGCCAACTCTCCGCCTATAACATCAAGATGATTTAATATTCCCATTTCTGATGAAATATCAGATATGTTTACAATGCGATTATTTGGATATAACTTTAAAGCACGCTCGTAAGTCTCGTCACTTGCCAGTATCACATCACAACCTGTGTCTTTTACCATGAATTTCAAACGTTCATCAGGCAGATTGTCATCCAGAGGAACGTAAACTCCCCCCATAGACATTATGGCCAAAATACAGAACATATATAACTGTGAACGTTCAACCAAAAATCCTACATTATCCTGCGGACAAACACCCAATTCAACCAACCGTTTAGCTATTTTATCTGCAATATATGCGCCTTCCGCATAACTATAGCTAACATCGTTAAATGATACCAGTTGGCTGTCCGGATATTTTGATAGATTGTCATTGAATGCATCGATAATATCATCATATCCTATTGTATGTTCCGTATGATTGATATCATCCAGAATTTCCAAATCAGATTCTTTGATATAACTGATTTCGGATAAATCTCTAACAGTGAACATTTCCTTTAAAATTAATTTAAAGGAATCCGCAAACTGCCTTACGAATTCATCCGAGAACCTGTTTGAATGGAAAATTTTAATTCCCATCTTATTGGTGTCAATGTTGAATATGTAGAATACAATGTCCCCAAAGGCATCGTGTGTTAATCCCTCAATTTTATAGTCAAATTTATCGCAGAATTCATTGTAAAAAAGATCAGGGGCATACTGGAATACTATATTTGAATTTAAATCGAAATCATTAACCAGATGGTGTAAAGGATAAGCATCATATTTCATGAGCGAATTGATTAAACTTGAAGAATACTCAAGAAAAGAATTTACATCCTGATTTGCACAGTCCATCAGTACCGGGAGATTTTTAGCATACATCCCCACCGAATCTGATAAATCAATATGGCCTCTGCCGTCTTCAACAATGTTAAACAGAACTTTTGTAGAACATGCAAACTTCGATAAGGCATATCCGAAGACAGATGCAAAGAACTGGTTGTGAGTTATGAGATGGCTTTGCAAAAATGATGTCAGATACTCATCATCAATATCAAATGTATCTGTGTAAATTGATTCCTCACCGTCTAAAGGAGGTAACAGATCATGAACCTCATCTCTACTGGCCAACATGCCATGCAGGAAATCCTCAGCATCATTTAAATAATCAGGACTGATGGTCTCTTCAAATGAAACCTGTCTTAAAATTCCATTATCGACAAAATCGGTTTCATCACCATTCAGAATAGAATTCAGCTGCTCCAGGAAGATATTCAATGAGGTACCATCAAAAATCATATGATGGAAATCACAGCATAAATAATTAGACGAATCATCTTCCACTATCAAAAACCTGGACAGGCATTTATCCAGTTCAAAAGGCCTGACAAAAGAATCAATATCGCTTAGAAATCCTTCAGTGATTTCTATTTCAGCATCGAAAACACACTTAGGCAAATCCCCTTCATCAACTACAACACGGGATTTGAAGATAGGATATACTTCAATCAGCTTGCCAATAGCCCTTTTAAACTCATCTGAGGAATATTTTTTCTTGAATTTAATCATGAATGAATTGTTGTATGCAGTGCCAACATCCTTAACCATTTCATCAAGAAATATATTTAACTGGGCACCAGATAGATGGCATCCTCCATCGAAAGTGTAATTTATTTCTTCACCAGTAATATGATGATTCAAGTTGAATTTGATGTAGTTTCCAATATTTGCTGGTGTGGAAAGCTCAATAATCTGATTTGAAGATAAACTTACATCCAATTTTTCTTTCAGTTCAAGCTGGAGTTTCATTGCAACCAATGAATTGCCCCCAAGAGATACAAAATCATCATCCAGGAAAACGGAAGATGTATTTAAAACCTTTTTAAATGAATCCAAAACAGATTTAAGGATTTCATCATCAATATGTGAACTGGAAGTTTCTCTAGAAATACTTTTCAATGCAAATTTGTCTATTTTTCCATTGACATTTAATGGTATCGAATCCAATTCAATGAAAAGTGAAGGAATCATATATCCCGGCAATTCACTTTTCAGTGCTTCCCTTACAATTTCAATATCCACATCATCATTTGTTGTATAGTATGCTGTGAGATTCTCATTGTCGACGTCCAGACAAACCTGTGAGATTGCATCATAACCGTTCATTATTCTAAGTATTTCATCAGATTCTATCCTAAAACCCCTAACAGATAACTGATCATCATTACGCCCTATAATTTCAATGTTACCGTCGAAATTATAATAACCCACATCTCCTGTGTGATATAATATCTTATTATCCTCACAATCTGCATATGGATTGTCAACATACCTTTGCCTTGTCATTTCAGGATTGTTGATATAACCCAGACTCAGATTATCTGTTGAAATGCAGATTTCACCGGCAACACCAACAGGCACCTCCATACAGTTTTCATCCAGAATATAAATCCAGGTATTGTCCAGAGGCTTTCCAATTGAAAAATCGCCTTCTTTTAAATTACAAACATGAGCTGTTGCTTTTATTTCTGTTGAACCGTATGCGTTGCATAATGTCTTATTGGTTTTTATGCTAGCCAACTGGTTCATTTTTGAACCTGCAGAAATAAGATAGTCTATCTGTATATTCTCATTCTCCAAAATAGGTTTTATTAAAACCGCCGGAAGAATTATGAAATGAAGAGGACAATCCTCAAGAGCCTTTATGAACAGTAAAAAGTCCTCACGTTCCTGTTCATTGAAAATTCTGGCAGAATTACCAAAATACAATGCCCAGAATATCCAATATACCCCTACAAAGCTAAAGCTTGAATAACACCCTATTGTGTCACAATCCCCCTGGGAGAAAATAATATGCGTATGAACATTGGCCATTCCACACAGCTGCTTGTTTGGAACCATTACACCTTTAGGAAGTCCTGTTGTACCAGAGGTAAACATGATGGCAAATAAATCATCAGCACCTCCATTTATTTCCACTTCAACATCCGAATCATATTTTAAATCTTCAATGCATATCTTATTTATATCCAAGTCCAAATCCTGCGCCATCTCATTTGTGGTTATTATATGTCTTGCCTGAGAGACATTTATCATCTGCTCAATACGTTTAGCAGGGTATTGTGTATCTATTGGAATTACTGTAGCTCCAATTTTATTTAAAGCCAAAACCATCTCCGGAAAATGATAATTCCTTTTAAGCATCAGGCCTACAGGAAAACCAAAATCAATACCATAATTATCATGTAAATCATGTGCAATTGAATTGGTGGACTTTTCCAGTTCACCATATGTTATCTGGTTTATACCGTCATCAACTGCAAGCTTATCAGGATTATTCTTTGCATTTTCGCGAAACATATATGCGAGAGTCTTATCCTTGTCATATTCCTTCCTTTTTCCTTTACAAAACTTTGATATTAACTGTTTTTCATCATCTGAGAGGATATCCATCTCCCTGCAAAGTTTATTAGGTGAGGCAATGATATTATCAATTAATGATTGGATATTAGCGGCCATATGCTCAATATACACATCCGAAAATAAATCAGTGTTGTAAATAAGTTCCATATAGTCGTCAAATAAGTTTAAAGTCAATGCAGAATTTTTTCCGTTTACAACATGGATATCTTCAAATTCAGTGAAGTCATAAATGTAATAGCCGGTTAAATTTTCATTGATATAATAATCGATGTCGACTTTAGTATGTTCCGCTAAACTGTCAAAAACACATCCAACATCTTTTAAATAATCAGTGAATGATTTTTCCCCATCATATTTGAGGTTTAATAATACATTTTTATCAAATGGCCCTATCTGATTTTTATTGCTTGGTTTGATTGTTTTTAAAAGACATCCTCCAGTTCTGTCAATTCTGGACAAATATAATGAAAACATTGCCAATATGAACCTAAATTTAGAAACATCATAATCATTTAAGAAGTTTGAAACCGATTCGTTTTCAAGAGGAATTTTTATTTTTCCATAGCTATCCGATTCAATATTGTAATATCTGACATGATTTCCAATATCTGACAGGCAATTATTCCAATAAGCCAAATCCTTTTCAAAATCAGAGGAGTTCAAATAATTATCAACATGATCATAATACTGGAGGGCCGCATTTTTTAAGGGGTTTTCATCAAATCCATTGAATAAATCATGAAATGCATTTATGGAGGAATAATCGAATATTGATGAGTGAATATTTGCTAAAACTGTTAATTTATCGTTGTTTTTTAAAACAAGAAATCTATATAACGAAACATCAACAATATTTTCAAAAGTAAAATCAAAAAAGGAATCCTTTATTAATCTAATGTTTTCACCAGATTCACCGCTAACATCTTCAATGAGGTAAATCTTATCATCATCTGTTGAATATGGCCTTAAATTTTCATCAAAGCGGATATTTAATCCATTTCCGATTTTATTGAAGATTGCATCCAATTGATATTTATCCAAATAACTGCTATCAAATTCAAATTTAATTTCGTAGCCTTCCATATAAATGCCCCCTCAAGCAATAAACAAAAATTTATTCAATATTTGATATATTAAAATTAAGATATAAATATTTCCAACTCAAAAGCATAAGATACAATCAAATGCCCCGTTTTCAATCCCCCGAATAAATAACTTATCCAAAACTAAATTCTACATGATTGCTCCACGGATTGAAACTATAATTATTTAAAAGACCCTATCCATAAATAATATTAAATTACTTAAAAGAATGTGTTTTTATGGAAAAGCTAGAAAAATATATCTTATTGGTCTCTTTTATCACATCATTTTCAACATTATTCCTGCTAAATGCTACTGCACTTGCAATGCCCAGCATAGGAAATGAATATATGATGAACAACGTTACCCAGAATTGGGCTTTGACAATGGTATCCATCTTTATTTCTGCATCAACTATTCCCGCAGGTCAGATTTGCAGTAAATACGGATGTAAAAAGGTATTCGTTATTGGATGTTTAATATTTCTTGTTGGTTTAATCATTTCCTGCATTTCCATCTCTCCGGAGATGTTTGTATTATCCAGAGCAATACAGGGTATTGGTTATGCTTTATATCTTGTTGCTGAAACAGCTATTATTGTCTTGGCAATCGATAAGAACAATCGTGGAAAATCATTGGGTATGGTTATTGTCGGTTCCTACCTCGGATGCATCACAGCACCATTGCTTGGAGGATATTTGATTAATAACTTCGGATGGAGATCAGTATTTTATATGATAATCCCATTAGTGATATTCTGTGGCGCAGTAACACTTTTAAAAGTTAAAAAAGAGTGGATTACCAATGAAAATGACAAAATGGATATTGTTGGCGGTTCACTATATGTAATTGGAATAATCTTATTTGTATACGGATTTTCCGATTTGCTTTCAATAACTGGAGGAGTATCTGCAATATTAGGTATTGCAATCCTCATAATATTCGGAATATATGAATACAGAGTAAAACTTCCAGTATTCAAAATCAAGTTATTTAAAAATAAGATATTTGCCGCATACAATCTAACCGGATTCTTCTGCTTTTTTGCAATTGCAGTGTTTGACGTGATATTCAACTATTATTTCCAGTATGCAAAAGGATGGGATCCTCAACTTACAGGACTTATACTTATTGTTCCGCCAATCATATTGGCAATAATTTCACCTAACTCAGGAAGGCTTTCAGATAAGATTCATCCACAGAAACTTTCCACAATAGGATTGGGAGTAATATTGGTTCCGCTTATTGGCTTGATTTTTTTAGATGTGACTACTTCAGTATATGCAGTCATAATCGCAATGGCTCTGATTGCTGTGGGAACAGGATTGTTCTCCATTCCAAATACAAATGCAGTTATGAGTTCTGTTCCTGAAGAACATGCACCTTACGCATCCGCAACACAAATTACATTAAGGTCTTGCGGACAGACAATGAGTTTGAGTCTTTTGACTCTCATATGTGCATTTGTCATGGGTACTTTACCGCTATCTAAAGAATATGCTGGATTATTTGTTGATTCCTTAAATATTATCGCCATTATCTGTACTGTTTTATGTATTATAGCAATCGCATTTTCAATATGGGGAATTAAGTTATCAACACGCAACAGTTAAATAGGGTTTTAAAAACCCTTTAAACTATTTTTTTATTTCCAATATTTTATCGAATTCCTCTTTTTCCATTCTTTTTATCGTATTCAAATCATCCAACAGTTTGTTTCTGTCCTTATTTACCAAATGAATTATTCCCCCAATTGTGGACAGGTCTACAGTTTTTGGATAAATTCTATTCTCACCAAGTGGTATGGTGGATATGACAGATTCCAAATCATTAAAAACAGTGTCTAAATTTGATTTGATTACAAAGCATTCCTCAGGTACAATCAAATCCTTTCCCATATACATATGGTCAATAATTACTGGCTTATCTATTTTTTCAAAGAATGCATCGGAACCCATATAAGCTTCAAGAGCAGCACCTGCATGATGTTCGCCCCAAATTTTATCTTCCACGAAATATAACTGTACACGGCCGTTTACCCTGCAGTTTACTTCCATGAGGACCGGACCTTTATCATCAACCTTATATTCTATATGGACTGCCCCATATTCAATTCCTATGGCTGAGATTACCTTTTTGTGATATTCCATGATTTTTTTAAAATCAGAGTCATTTTCATCAACCGCCAGTGCATGGTCATATATAGGGGCTCCTCCTTCGGATTTAATTTTATCGTATCGATATCCTGCAACAATCCTGTTTACTCCGTTGCATGAAACCGAATCAAGAGCATACTCCCTGCCGCCGATGTATTCCTGAATAATAATTTCATCATCATCTGAAGACATATCCTCATTAAGCTTTATCGCATCCCTTATTTCATCATCATTTCTGCAAATACAAACACCAACTGAAGCCCTGCCTACACTAGGCTTAATAACAACTTGAGAAGAACCAATTTCTGACATAAATTCCTTAGCATCTTCAAAAGACTTTATTGGCTTGCTTCTAATATACCTCAAATTTGCTTTTTTAAGGGACTCCTGCATACATTTTTTACTCATCATCTTGTCCAGGAGATTCGGATTATTGCCCGGCAAACCCAATTCATAAGACATTTTGTTTGCCCATGGAATACCCAAATCAGATGCAGGAATTATCAATAGAGGATCAAGCTGCCTTATCATTTCCAATGTTTTTTGATAACTTTCATCGGCCATAAGTATATCTGGTGATTCATCACAAACCAGAGAATAATTGAAATCATGCAAAAATCTTTGAAGTTCCCTTTCTTCCTTATCTTCATGATACAGCTCAACACATACTGGATTATAACCCAACTCTTTAATATCATGAATATAATTGACACCTGAAGAAATTGCCTCTATTACCACCATATTTTCCTTTTTCATTTTATGACTCCTAATAATAAATTGATTATGTCGTTTTAATAATATATAAATTAAAAATAAATAAATTTAACTACCATTACCTCAATAATGCCCATGGTTTTTCAGTTTTTCACTGGCTATTTTTGAAGCGAACCTTCCTGATTTTTCAATGGAAATATCTGTTAATCTTTTAGAGATATAAGCCGCCATATATGTGTCTCCGCAGCCTGTTGTGTCAACAACATTTTCACATTTTACCGCCTCAATTTTAATTTCACCCTCAGAAACAATTCTTGAACCATGACTTCCATTTGTTATGACCATTTCATCCACATCAAAGCATCCATCAATGATGTTTGCTTCTGCCTCATCCAGAAATATTGCAGTAACACCAGATAAAATACCACTTAATTCACCGAAGTTATCTAATTTAATAGTATAATTTTCATTAATTTGTATGCCGGGCAATCTTAAAAATCCCTGTATTGATAAAAAAATCGGAACATCAAAACTTTTCAAAAATTCTATTGTTTCAGCTGGAAAATCATACCTGTTTAGAGGATTTAAAACAAAGCCGTCAATTTCATCAGGCAAAATATTTTCCAAGTCGCTTCTTAAAATTGGAATGTCTGCAAAATTACTTGATTGCTCACGTATGTCAAGATTGTCTTCAAAGGGATATCTGTTTACAAAATAATGAGTATCATCCTTTAAAACTACTTTCACCTTATCCGAATTTGGAAAATCATTAACCAAATCAGAATCAGAACAGTTTACAATAGCCAAATAATCTTTATAAAACTTTTCAAAAACGAATGATTGATAGTAGGTTGCCCCACCTACTTTTTGAAACTCTTGCTCACCAATAACTACCAAATCATTTGTAACCGGTCCGATAACAACTAATGTCATAAGTTCTCCATTAAAATTTTAGTCAAGCTCGATTGTAATATCAACAACATGATATCTGTTTGAAATCGTATAAATCTCTTTTTTAATTTTTTCAGCATTTTTTCCAAAATCAACATTGACCTTCAATGTCATCACAGAGTCGATTCCGTCAAGTGACCAAATGTGAAAATCATCAATGGCCTCTACTCCGTCAATTGCTAAAATCTGACTTTTAAATTCAACGACATCAAAATAATTAGGTGTTTTTTGAAGCAAAACCTCAAATGACTTATATAGATTTCTTCCCAAGTTAAATATCAACCATAATGCAATTCCGATTGATACAAAAGGATCCAAGTATTGAGCGCCATCCCAAAACATTAGTATTAAACTTAAAGCCAAAATAGCCACCCACTCGAAGATGTCTCCAAGCTGGTGAATCAAGATTGCCTTTTCATTAAATGTTTCGCCGTCATGAAGGCGATGAACAGAAATTGATTTGAATATAATCCCAATAACTGCCACAATCAGCATTCCACCCGCATCAACACTTTCCGGAACAAATAATCTGGGAACCGCTTCCCTAAGAATTATGAATGCCATGATGATGATAAAAATGGAAATGATAACTGCTCCCAGAATGGAAAATCTCTGATATCCATAAGAATACTCATCAGTGGAATCCTTTTGAGAAACCTTTTCCAAAGCCCAGGCCAGAGCTATTGAAATGGTATCTGACATGTCATGGATACAGTCGGCGAGTATTGCCATACTGTTGGTTGCAAGTCCTCCGATTACAACCAATATATTGAAAGTTAGATTTATGAAAAAAACAAATGCTAAGTTTTCACCTGCTTTCTTGTGATGATGATGAGTATCAATTCTCATGATTATTACTATTTACAACAATGAAATAAAAAAGTTCCTTAAACTATTAATTAATATAATTAAAATATGTTTTAATTAATTTTCGAATAGATTTAAATAATTTAAAGATTAATAAAATAAATAGTGATTTAAAATGGCAATAGTTGGAACAACAATATTTTCACATATCCTTCCAGTAATTATTGGATTTTTCTCAATTTTATTAATTATAATTGGTTCTCTAGAAGAAGATAGGAACAAATTAGGTTTAGGCGTTGTATTATTCGTTATAGCCTGTGTGTTCCCATATCTGATTTTAAGTGTTCTAGTCTAGAATGATTATGGAACCATAAACACTTTTTTTAAAATATTTCACTGAGATGGTCTTTTTTTATAAAAAAAAAGTTAAAGGAGAGAATAAATCTCCTTTTTTATGATTATATTAAACTTTCAATGTATATGGTTTCGCTTGTTTGAGAAGGATTATACTTAGTGCCTCCTAAGAAAACGACAGTAACGGTATAATCTCCTGGTGCCAAATGGGCAACAGAAACACTAACCAGACCATACTCATCAGTCACAAGCTTGTAATATTCATTGTTTATAGTGACCCTAAGAGTGAAACCTTTAATGGCATCATCAGTATCCGAATTAATCAAACCTGCGAAAATTCTGCCGTCATCCTCATCATAACCCACTTCAACTGAAGTATTCGCAACAATAGGAATCTTAGCAGTTATTTTGGCAGCATTATACTTGGTACCACCCTTGAAAGTAACACTAACAGTATAAATAGTTCCCGGATCCAAATCAGCAGCAGAGATTCTGACCTGACCATTGGCATCAGTTACAAGCTTGTATGTTTCACCGTGAAGCTTGACATGGAGTGTGAAACCTTTAATGGCCTGACCGGTAGCATTATTGATTAAGGTTGCAACCATATCCTTAGTTTCAGCATCATAAAAGACTGAAACTGTAGTATCTGCAACAATAGGAACCTTCGCAGTCACTTTAGAAGCGTTATACTTGGTACCGCCATTGAATGTAACACCAACAGTATAAATAGTTCCAGGAGTCAAATCAGCAGCAGAAACCCTAACCTGACCATTAACATCAGTCACAAGCTTATAAGTCTCACCATGAAGCTTAACCTTTAAAGTATAGCCTTTAATGGTCTGACCGGTAGCGTTATTAGTCAAAACAGCAACCATCTCATTACTTTCAGCATCATAAAAGACAGTAATGTTTGTACCGGCTTTCAAAACAGTGAAAGTATCGTTAATAATTGCTGATTCATAATTTGGATTGTTGAAGGTAGCATTAGCCCAATAAAATCCAGGCTTCAATGAAACGGAAACATTTCCAACACCATCCACCACATCAACAGTTTCAAGTGTTCCATTGATGTTAAGAGTATAGTCGCCGTCAACATCAGCAGTCACAACAACAAACGCCCCAACACCATAAACAACATCACCAACACTGACAAGAGCATTATTGGATGCCTTCAAGATATTGACCATTTTTGAATCCATAGACCCACTAATGTTCACATTACCATAATTGAATGCAGTCACATTATACATTCCCGCAGGCAAAACAGGCAGAACAATAACACTTTCAGTCGTATTCTGACTAAATACAATGTTTCCATTTGAATCATACACAGTCACATTAACTGTTGTGAGGTTTTCACCACTTATCCCAACACTGATTGGATTGCCATAGACAGCTTCACTTTCCACATCAACATCGATTGTTGAATTTAAAGGCAATATTCTAATCATTTTGGAAACAGAACTGCCTATTATCCATAATGACCCCAAACTATTTACGGTTATGTTATAATATCCGGCAGGTAAATCAACAAATATCAAATCAGTGTAATTTTTACCTTCATTCAATGAGGGACTAATTAGTGGATCATCTAATGGCCCTGAACCATCATTTCTATTAATCTTTTCATATACAATCTCACCATCTTCATCAGTCATGACAATATAATACCCATCACAGTTTTCAGCAGTGAAATTGATGTAACAATCACCGTGAATAAATTCATTTTCTGCAGTGTTGATTCTTGCAGAAGAATAAATATTCCTTTCTAATGCGAGTGTAAGATTTATTCCAAAATAATAGTAGTAATCATCCTCATTATGAACCAAAATAAATTTTGGATTTCCCACATAGTTTATTAAGGATACATCTAAAAGCACAATCATCTGTCCATTGTCCATATAAGCGGTATAA